>JBFIIJ010000262.1:0-4013 GCA_041601315.1 Gammaproteobacteria bacterium | reverse complement strand
GAAGAAATCTTCGGACCGGTGCTTTGCGTTGTGCGCGCTGAGTCGGAGGAGCAGGCAATGCAGCTCATCGACGATCACGAATACGGGAACGGTACCTGCATCTTCACCCGTGACGGCGAAGCGGCGCGCTATTTTACCGACCGTATCAAGGTGGGCATGGTGGGTGTCAACGTGCCCCTGCCGGTTCCGGTGGCCAGCCACAGCTTCGGTGGCTGGAAGCGGTCACTGTTCGGCGATCTCTACGCCTACGGCCCGGACGCGGTGCGCTTCTACACCCGCCGCAAAACCATTACCCAGCGCTGGCCGTCCAGCAGTGTGCGAGAGGGAGCGAAGTTTTCGTTTCCGTGAGGAAAAGAGGGAAGAGGGCGTTATGCCAACATAACGCCCTAGAGAAGAGTCAGCAGAATGATGTCCAGCCGTAAGTGACAACACTACCTTGTTAAGGTTCGCCGTGCACGCAGGCTGTGTATAGTTCATCTAGTTCGATTGAAGAAAAATTTATCTTTACTGTAATCTTAAAATTATAGCTATTAACAATTGTATCCAGCAGAAAATGCCTGTCTAAAGATGATGTTGATTACAGGCATTATACTTTTTTGAATTTCTTTATTTTGCTTCTTAATGCTTCGTATCGCTGAATCTCTTCATTGAGGTGAGAGGGTTCTGGTTTTTTGTAGGCATACTTGTCGCTATGGGTGTGCCCTTCCATATAACTACAGCATTGAGCAAAACTATCAAGGAGTTCATTTATCAAAGTCTCGTCAAAATAGACACTGGAAAGACTATCAACACTAACTCTTTCATTGTATCTCTGGACAACATTTTTGAATAAATCATTAATTACTAAAACTTCATAGCAAGTACGCAACGCAGTAAATCCGTTTTTTATTAAAAACTCTCTTTTCTCAGGAGCACATTCATCTCTGTTAGCATCTAAATAAAATTTCTTAACGGGTTCGGCGTTGCGGTAAACTTTTTCATAAGTTGGTGAATTTCTTAACCAAACTTGCCCGGGCTTTCCATTTCTATTTTCAATCCAGTGGCATTCATATGTCAGCATGCTGTCTGTGGCATAGTTGAGTAAACAGGAAACAAAAACTAAATCATGTGTAAAAATAATAACCTGCTTTTTTTCAGAAATAGAAACCAGGCGTTCAGCAATAATGCTCTTTCTTTCCTCGTCAAGAGAGTTAACAGGATCGTCAAAAACAACTCCTTTATTGATAGTTGTGATGTTGGTTTCTGCAATAAAATCAGCAAGTGAAATTACTTTTTGTTCTCCTTCACTCAAAATTGCAGAAGGGTCTTTTCCTTTAAGAAAAAGTTGGCGGTTAGATTGAGCGTCTGAACTTTTAGCATCTATTTCAATTCCGAAATTTCCGTTCAATTTTTCACATTCATCATTAAATTCCTGGATATAATCGGCGTTGAAATATTCTTTTGATATGCGCTTTTCTGTGTTGGTTGATTGGGACTTAAAGCTTTGTTTGTTGAACTTTTTGGCTTTGTCTACCCAATTCATATTTTTATGCAGTTTCTCAATATCAGTATATCTGGCATCCAGTTTTTCTTTGTGTGAAAAATACGTTTTTTGTCTAAGTAACTCTGCCAGTTTGTTGGCCTGTTCATCTTCTTCAAATGCTTTAATTTCTCGATCTATCTCCATGCTTATTGTGTTCAAAGCACTTAAATCCAATTGCGGTTCAATTTGTGGAGTCGCTTTCTTATTGTTGATGCTTGAAATAAGAGATTGACTTATTGCAGCTTGTTTTTTTAGTTCTTCTTCAAGTTTTTTTAATTCAGTTCCGTATTTTTCTTTTAGCCAAACGGTCAGTGTGTCAGTTTCTGGAAATTGATTGAAGACTAATTGCTCGTAGCTTTCTTTAATCTTGGTAAGTGCTTCCTTCGCTGATATGGCCTCTTGTTCGGCCACACTTTTTATATATGCCCAATAACTCCTTATCAGATTTTTAGGTGCATCATCGATGATTGATTGGTGGCATAGTAAGCAGTTGTCTCCAATTTTTGGATATTCACTTTCATGTTGGGTTGAGGCAAATTTTTCAGCCGATTCTATGAATTTCTTCCATTCTGCGGAGCCGACATTTTTAATTTTATCGGTTTTGAATTTCTCAATGCCTTCTTTTTGTGCGGCGTATTCTTTTGTTTTGCAATCGATAATAGCTGCTAATACAGTTTCTAATTGTTTTTTGGAAAAGTACAAGTTCTGCGCTTCTAGATTCTTTTTTCGATGAGCTAGTTGTACTTTTATGCGTTGCAATTCATTTAGTGATTTATCTTTTTGGGCGAGGGCGATTTTTAAGTTGTCATATGCCTCATCAAGTTGATTCTTCTGTTCTTTTTCTTGGTCTGAATAAGGCAGGTGTGCAGTTAATTCTTCCAGCTTTGAATTATGAGAAAGCTGAGTTATAAAAGATTTTATTTCAGACTCGCCATGAAAAATATCATCGTTGTCAAACGGGTTCACTGTACTTTTTGTCTGAATATCACTATTAAGTTTTGCGTTTAGTTTTTCTAGTGCTGTGTTAAATTCATTGAACAACTGCAAGCCAGCAGGTCGGAAAGTAAAATCATTTCTTGCGCTAAGGTGTTTCTTGCCAATATCTCCATCAAAAACAGAAAACTGATTAAATATTCCGTTTCCAGAATCTTCTGGGTATCTTAATGAAATATTAGTGTCACCTGATGAAAAACTAAATGTTGCAGTTATTGGTTTGTGGCCTGATTCAATATTGATGTTTGGGAGAATCTCTTTTTTGTCTTTTGAGTAAAAAGAATTCTTTAAAATCCGAACATATCCAGATTTTCCTGCACCATTAGCTCCATAAATGATGGTAAGACCTTTCGTTAATTCAATGGATTGGTTTTCGCTAAGTGCATTAACACCTTCAACATTTGTGAGGGAGTCGAACGATAAAGTCTCTTTAAAGTCATCAGACGCATTAGGGTTGTATGAAATGGAAATATCGGTTTTCTCGGTTTCTTCTTTAAGGTCTAATGTCTCAAGTAAATAACAATACGCAGTATCAATTATGGTTCCTGTAATTTCATTTCCTGACAATATTTCAGAACACAAATATTTTGCCCAATACGGTTGAGAATTAGCAAAGGCCTTAACCTCTGTTTCAAGAGTTTTTATTTCTTCTGCTGTTTTTTTATTATCTTCCATGCTTCAATTTCTCTTGTATAACTGTCTGTTAATGAGGTCTTTGGTCTTATAATCATTATTATCGGTTCGCCCTTTTAACAAGTTATCAGGGCACACAACATAGGTTGCATCCTATTAAATTTACTAATGAATGGTTGGTTGCCTGTGTTTTCGAAGCGGATTATCGGGGCATTTGCCTGTTTAATTCGCAAAAAAAGCTGGGACGCCGTGAAAGAGCAATATGTGGAGGGTGTAATAAAGCGAGTTAGGTCTGCCATTCCTTTGGTCTCAGTGCGTCTGTGTTAAGTACCGGTCTAGTATTTCACTGCAGTCCCTTATAGGCAACTTCCGAACTTTCTCCTAACTAAACTCAATGCGCACTAAATAACTTCGCCCTGACCGTCTCCCGGTATTTCATCGGTGAGGTGCCGAACTGGCGGTGAAAGATCTTGCTGAACGCCGCCCCATCCTGATAGCCGCAGTGCACGGCGATTTCCGATACCGACAGGTTGGATTTCTGTAACAGCTCCCTGGCGTTGTTGAGGCGTATGCGTTGCAGGTATTGCAGCGGGGTTCTGCCGAGGGCGTTTTTAAAGCGCCGGTCGAAGGTGCGCATGCTGAAGCCGAACTGTTTGGCCACATCGGTAATTTTGATCGGTTTGCTGAAATTGTCCTCAAACCAGATTTGTGCCTGCACCACCTGTTCGTCCGGATGGTATTCCACGTTGTCGGAAAAATAGCTGGTGGGCTCGAAGGAACTGCGGATTTCGTGAAAGAAGTTGCGCTCCACCTGGGTGGCGGCGTGGCGGCCGTAGAGTCGCGCCACCAGGTGCACCATCAGTTC
>JBFIIJ010000261.1:0-4028 GCA_041601315.1 Gammaproteobacteria bacterium | reverse complement strand
TTAAGCAGTCAAAGAACTGCATTAAATAAACAATCACAATTATCCAGAAAATTTGAGCACGAAAGTGTAGAAAAAACACGGTTTCTACATGCACTTGGACACGATCTGAGACAACCGCTAAGTACTTTGGGACTTTATCTGGCGCAATTAAAATTTGAGAATGAAGATAAGAACAAATCCATTCTTGATAAAACGCAACTCACGTTAAAATCATTAAATCATATGTTTGAGTCTATGCTGGAAATGACGCGACTGGAAGCCGGCACAATTAATCCTGAAAAAATGAATATTGATTTAAGAATATTATTTCAAAGTCTTCAGGAAGAGTTTGAACTTCCTCTTCAAAAAAAGAACTTAATACTTCATGTTCATTGTAATGATTATCTGGTCTATTCTGATCCTGTTTTATTAGAAGGAATATTGCGTAACCTACTTACTAATGCAATTAAATTTACTGAGAATGGCAAGATACTACTTGCCTCTCGAAGTCAGAATAACAAAACCGTTATTTATATTATGGATACCGGTCAGGGTATTGATGAAAGTAAAGTGAATGATATATTTAGACCTTATACAAGAGGTGATGGCATTTCCGATGAAATCGGCCTTGGTCTGGGTCTGGCAATTGTCATGCATGCGGTCAACTTGCTAGAACATAAACTGGAGGTTAGCTCTAAATTAGAACATGGAACTTGCTTCAAGCTAATAATAGAGAAAAATCCTGTTTGATTAGAATTGCTATTAATGGGATTAAGCTGTAAAACTAAAATCATAAACGATAATTAAAATAATTTTATGAACGATACAAAAGAACCACAAAACCCGGTCGAAAACGTTGTGATTTCACAATCCGTTGCTATCTTAATAGACGGTAACAATATAGAACGCAGTATTCACACAGAAGCGAATGATTCTAATACTATGCTTAACTTTGATGCATTGATTCCAAAGTTATTAGTGAATCGAGGATTAAGTCGCCTTGTTTATTTTCGTGAAGGCAAGCATATTTCGAATAAGCTACAGGAACGCTTACATAATTTTTATCATGGCTCGGTCAGACCTTGTCACAAAAGTGCGGACATCCCTCTTTCTATTTTTGCCATTCAGGTTGCAGCCAAGGTTGATACCATTATTATCATGTCCGGTGATGCAGACTATATCGAACTGGTTCGTCACCTGAAATCAGAAGGTGTTCGCGTTGAGATCGCCGCTGTTTTAAGTACGACTTCACGCTTTATTATGGATGAAGTAGATTACTTCCATGAGATTACAAAAGAAGACTGGTTTACGCTGCCAACAAAGAAACCTCAAGGTCGCCGCAATAAAAAAGAGAGCAAACCTAAATCTTAATTATGGTGATGACTTGATCCAGATCAATTTTAATAATCGGCTATTTTTTAAACTGAAATTGCATATTAGTTATCGAACGGGGTATCAATGAAATTATCAATTGCGTTACTTATTATTCTATTGTTCATGGCTGTTTCGATCAGCAATGATCACAGTAACAATGTCGATAGCATTCCCGAAGATAATCAATATTTACTGCATGCCGAGTCAAGTGAACGCTTGTTAAAAATAATGAAACAAATTGCACCAATAGCGGCAGAGACAAGCATAGAAGAAATAGAATCGTTTACAGAAGAAGACGTTGCTGATCTGATCGAAGCCGTTGAAGAATTGCTTTTCTATGCTGAATTAATGTCAATTAAAGTATCCGCTACTGAACTGGAAGAAAGTAAAAGTGTTGTTTTCAATGCCATGGCAAGCAAACTGTACAGCGAAGCATTAAATATTCAACAACTTACAAAAAATTACGACCTGCACATTACCGACCATTCTCAAAAGCATATCCTTGATGAGGCCATTACTCGTTTGAATCAAACCTGTATAGCCTGCCACCAATTATTTCGCGATAATTAAGCTACTAAAATTCTGCTAAATAATCGTATTTTTAGCGATTATTTGTGTTTTCTCATCAAGCTGCCGCATCCGCGGTCGATAAACTTATTACCAAATAAGAAATCAGGTAGGTAGAAATCACCATGACTCAAAAAATACTATACATCCTCGTACCGGATACCAATATCAGCCCGTTTGACGTGACCTAGGCTGCGGATGCTGGGTTTACACAAATACTACCTTTTACGGGTGTTAAACCTGAAGAAGTTATACCCTTAGTACAAGACTCCATTTTTTGTCGACCACCAAAACGTTTTAACGATACTGGCATATTTTTGGGCGGGCGTGATGTTCATATGGCAACAGATATGTTTCAAAATGCCAAAAAAGCCATGGTGGGCCCTTTTGAAGTAGGTGTCTTTGTTGATCCTAATGGCGCTTACACCACATCAGCCAGTATTGTTGCTTTAGTTGAACAAGCCGTATTAAAGAGAACCGGTGGAAATTTGAAAGGAAAAACGGTTTCTGTATTTGGTACTGGACCTGTTGGATTGTCTGCAGCAGTTCTCTCAGCACAGCAAGGTGCCAATACAACACTTTGCCAACTGACTGCCGATGATGATGAACAGGTTGCGAGACGCTTTTGCGAACGTTACAACGTCAAAGTTGGTTGGGCTAGCGCACAAACCCATATTGAAAAAGCAGCAGTACTTAAAGAAACCGAAGTTGTTATCTGTGCAGCTAAAGCTGGTATTCGTATTCTTGAAAAAGAAGAACTGGATTATGCAGAAAAACTTCTGGTTGCAGCAGATACGAATGCAGTACCACCAACTGGTATTGAAGGTATTGAAGCCAATGATAAATTTAAACCGGTTGAAATGGCGAAAAGTACTTTTTGGGGTATCGGTTCGCTAGCAATAGGTAATCTAAAATACAAAACACAATATGGTTTGTTTGTAAAAATGCAGCAATCAGAAAAAGCGGCGCTACTTGATTTTAAAGAAGCATATCAATTTGCAATATCAGAACTACGTAGTTCTGATGAGAAAAAAGACGCTGCATAGAAATACTATTAGTGTGACTAATTCATTATTTGAATTAGTCACACGGATATTGTTCCACCAATATCTCGCTCGCTGAAATTTCCGCCGATTTATTTTGTAATTCGGGTTGTAATCTGAGTCCTTTAATCACTTCTTTTGCAAGTAACTCAGGTGCTTTCCCTTCAGGTAAACATACGCGTGGAATTGCGGAATCTTTGCCATAATGACAATCACAAGGTGTTACATACCAGACACACATCATAGCTGTTGAACCATGAAAACCATTTTTCAATGCATCTTCACACGCTTCTAATAATTCCGCGCCTGTTGGTGATGCCAGTACATTTGCACTCATGCATAGAAGAAATATCAGGTATTTCTGCTTTTTCGGAAGAAAATGCGCCATAAAATTTGAAATCTAGTGATTAAATACGCATAGTAACGCCTCACAAAAAATAGACAACACAATCATTATTGGAGAACCACATGCAGTTAACAAAAGATAAAGTCGCAATATTAAACTACACCTTAAAAAACAAAGATGGCGAAGTTATCGATGCATCCAATGATGGTTCGTTTACGTATTTACATGGCGCCAGAAATATTATTCCTGGTCTGGAAAACGCATTGGAAGGCAAGCAAGCAGGTGATAAAACCAGTGTTGTTATTGAACCGAAAGATGCCTATGGTGAACGAAACCTTGAGCATATCCAACGTGTACCGTTAAGCATGTTCCCGCCAGATGTTGAAATAGCCGAAGGTATGCAATTCGAATCTGAATCTACTGATGGCAACCCTGTAATCGTAACCGTAACTGCAATTGATGGAGGAGAAGTTGTGGTTGATGGAAATCATCCTATGGCAGGTATACAACTTCATTTTGATGTAGAGCTGATTGAAGTTCGAGAGGCCACAGAACAAGAATTAGAACATGGTCATGTACACGGCCCACATGGACATGACCATTAATGGAACTCAAAAGCTTTTTGGATAAGTTACGTACCGAACCGGAATCCATCGAGTTTAATGATACGATTTCGGTTATAGAAGATACGTATGATTACACACCCACAAGTTTTACGA
>JBFIIJ010000260.1:0-4101 GCA_041601315.1 Gammaproteobacteria bacterium | reverse complement strand
GATGATTCTTGTGGTTATTGAGTGACGGCAAGCATCTTAGCGTTTTAGAGGGTGTGAACCTAGTGCAGGTTGGGAATGGGGTTGGTTATGCGTGAAAGATGGGTGGGTGTGATTAACCCCTTAGTAGGGGCGCGAAGAAGAAGGCGCCCCGCTCAGGCTAAAAGGGCGAGAGTTAACTTGACCACATTGTTATGAATTTTTGTATTTGGCAATATTCTCTGCCACCTCTTTTTGACTTTCTATCCATTCGTCATAGTGGTGCAAATCATCAAATTTAAACTTTTTCCTTGGTGTATGAACAAAGTAAACAGACTTCCGATTTTCGTCGATTGAAATCGAAAAATTTTCAGGAACTACACCCCTTACATACTTAGAATTCCTTATTTCTTCCTCTATATCCTTTAAGGATGTCTCAACCCAAACATAAGGGTGGCCATTTGTATAGTAAAGAAATTCGTTCTTTTTAATACCGCTGAGCTGATCATGCAGTTTCTTAAATGCACCGTCGACCCTTTGTTGGAGTAACTTTTCCATATTTTTTAATATCAGAAACATTATTACCCCAAAGGGAATCATGCCTACTAACAATGAGAAAAGTTGCATCAGGCTAAAGTCTCATAACGATAAGCATAAGCGGTGCGGCTTTATGAAGTTGTTAGATTTTTATTTTGAAATTTCTGTATCAATTTGGCAGCGTTTTCTTCGGCGAGTTTCCGTAGTTTTACCCTTGGAAATATATCCAGGATAACTTCCTGTACTTCGAATGCATTTAGAATGTCGCTTTCATCAACTGAATCAGAGTGAGCAGCCTCATTTCCTAGTAGCTTTAGCGAGTTTAGTAGGCCTCCCTCCGTTGGGTGATCTTTCTGTAATGCGCTAATAGTGAAATGAAGGTTTTTTTCTTTGTACCCAAGTTCAAGGCAAAGCTTTTCTACTGAGCGACGAAGTTTTGCGCCAGATGAGCTCAAGTCAGAGTGAAAGTGATTGAATGCTTGAAGCATTTCCGTTGCTACTGAGTCTGGAACTTCTTGGTTGATGGGAAACATCGGAACAGGAGGGCTGAAATATTCTACTTTCACTGTTGTTGGGTTGCGCGGACTCTCTGTATTTGCGATTGGTATTTGAGCTGTCCCTGTTGCTGAAACTTGATTGTTACAATTTTTACACTCAAAAAAGCAGATGAATTTTGCTGGCGTTTTTTGGCTTGAAGCCGTATCAACGGCATTTGCTATGCCAGCCAGGACCCCTAGAAAGGTATTGGTTTCAAGTGCTTCAGATGCTGCATCAAATTTCTTCTTTTTCTCCTGCTCCATAAGAGCTTTCGTTTTTGAGCAATCTGCTAATTTATACGAAAAAGTATCGCAGGATATTGTGAGGCTTTCTGCGCCGCAATAAGGGCACGGAAGTGTGGGGTAGCTACTTAACGGGATGAATCCAATGATTTCTTCCCATAGTTTCCGTTTCATACTCAAGGTTCCATTGAAAATCTAACGCTCCGCTAAACGGCGAGCGTTAGCGAGTCAGACAACATTGCCTTGTTAAAGCTTTGCTTGCCAACAGTATTGAATTACTCACCCGAAATTCCACACCATCGATTTACGATTGTGATCAAATCAGCATCTTGGAGCGCATCATTCGACCATCCTCTTGCGAATTTAATATCGTTAGAATTGGGTAACTGTTCAGGTGATAATTCTCGAATTCGAATTCTGCTTGGAAGTGCTGCGGCCTCCCCCACAAAAATGGCCTCTCGTCTTGTAAGGGCTGATAACATTTTAGTTAAACCGCTCAAACTGTCTGGTAAGAACCTCGATACATGTTCTTGATCACTGGAATTCGACAATCTAAGAACAATCCAAGAGTTACACTGAGAAAGCACAGTGCTTTCGACATCAGATGGTCTTTGGGAAATAAGTCCCAACCCTAATCCGTATTTCCGCCCTTCCTTTGCAATGCGTCGAATAGCATCTTGAGCTTCTTTGTATTGTGCCTCGCCATGGTTTGGCACGTAGCGGTGCGCCTCTTCACAGATAAACAATACGGGGTCTTTCTCTCTTTCATCTCGTGTCTGCCAGAGCTTGTATTGAAACAGAAGGCGGGATATCAATGCGGTTAATGGTCCGGCAACTTCATTTGGTAGGCCAGATATATCTATGATACGAATATCTTTTCCATTTGCCTCACCCACAAACTGCGCCAATATCTCCTGTAGTTTTGGAGACTCAGCTTCACTATATTCTTTTAATAAAAAACTCAGTTGGGGGTTGGAGCGAAGGACTTTGAGTTTTTTGAGTATGTTTTCAATTTTATCGCGGCCTGATGATGCAGCTAACTTTTCCTGTTTACCTTCTTTGCGACCTTGTACCTTGTCTATGTGCTTAACAAAGTGCGTCAATTTGAACGGAACGGGCTTGTCTCTATTGAAATTTAAAACCTGATCTTCATTTATATTGTCAGCAAGTGCGGCTTCTACTCCGCCGCTTGGCTCCACACCTAGATCCTGCACGTAGCCCGCCTCTAGCAATCTAGAATAAGTAATTGCTTCATAGACAATATTATTTTGAGAGGTGGCTTCGTGTTCTGTCTTACCAATGATCAATGATCTCAATTCATCACTGGACATAAGCCAATAAGGCAACTTCAAAAGCTCTGCGTCATCTTCCGCTACAGAAGCGTCATTGTATGCTCTGTATACTTGCGCTCTATCCCCGAAAGCACTGGCATATTCTCCATGAGGATCAATCATGACAATTCTTGGCTTTAACGTTGCGCTTTCAGGTTGATGGTCTAGAACAGAATGTAAAATTGATGCCACTGTTCCTGATTTCCCTGAACCAGTAGACCCTAATATTGCAAAGTGATGTCCAAAAAGTTTATCAATATTCGCTCTGCATACTGCATTGTTCCCGCCGATGTAATTCCCAATGGGAACCATAGGGGTAATGGCTTCATCTTGAGCATTGGATTCTGCCGCTTTATAAACAGCTTCTAATTCATCGTTGAGGCAGATATAAGCACTTTGTAGAGGTAAGGGGTAAGTTTCAACACCACGAGAAAATTCAAGGCGAGAATTCTTGTTAGACCAGATGCCTTGACCAAACAGGTCTGCCTCTAAGATACGAGCATCATCCGCTGCGTTGATTGGTTGGCTGCTGTCATCAGAAATCAACTCGGATCTCATTTTAAGTGACCGGACAAAAGCAAATAGTAGTTTTCTACCAAAATGCACTTTAATGATACTGCCCATTTGCCCTACAGGATAAACTTGGCCATCAACGGCACGAATGAGTTCATTGACATTATCGTCGATTTCTATACGTAAATTGTTGCCCGATACCTCTATAATTTTACCTACCTTTAGCTCTTTACGTGCTTGGAAAATATTATTCATGAAGCATCTCCTGTTCTGATGAACTGCGTTAGGCCATCAAAACGCCACCATGTATACTTGCTAGTATTTGATTCAGCTAAAGGAGTTGTTGAATTATGGTAAATTCCCAATTCACCGGCGACATACACTCTTGGCCCAATTTTTGGACAGCTCAGCCAAGCATCTAAAGTCTTGTTAATAATAACCCCATCTTTTGGCGCTTCTTGAATAAAAGCAATAACCGTCGTTTGGTTAGATTCACTTTTTAATGCGCTTTCTATTTCAGCATTAATATGCTCATCACCAAAACTGTAACCACAAGTTATTAATGTATTTTGCTGTCCATTCATTAGGGTTTTTCTTAAACCCAGAAATAAGCTGCTAAATGGATCTTTCTGCGTTTCAACGTATTTTGTTGCTTGAGGATAAATCATGATATTTTCAGGACTAGACAAATATTTAGTACCATACCGTGCACGTACTAGCCCTAAATTATCATCTCTATGCCAATCTATCGAACCATGCAATTTATATAGATGGTAAGTATTTGAATCTATTTCAGAATTTGAAAATTCCTTTTCGGCATTCCAAAAACCTACAGCACCACCTGAAAATCCATCGCATACTACTTTTTTGTGTAGAGCTAAGGCATCTTCGAGTAAAGTATCGTAGTTAGTAGTAAAGAATGTCGTTTTTGAACGTCGCTCTAGATTTGACTGATTAATCAATAG
>JBFIIJ010000259.1:0-4118 GCA_041601315.1 Gammaproteobacteria bacterium | reverse complement strand
ATAAGATAAGAGGCATATATATAAAGTAAATCATCCCTTTGTCTCCCAATCACTTCATCATTTTGTAGCACATTACTAAATAAAGCATGTAATACTGAGTCACTAATATTACATATAGCCAGTATCCTACAGTTAACAAGTTGATGGAACGCTATAGCTTCTACCTTCTTTACTTTGTTATATCTGAAATGCTTATTTAGTTTATTGATGAGGCTTTTATTTTCAATTTCATCGAGCATGGAAGAAACATGCACAAGAGCTATTACAGGTTGCATATCACTATCGCTTAAATCAACGGCTCTTTTAAATGCACTTTCCGCTATGTGACCATAAACAGGTTCTCCCGTTTTTTCAAATAATTTTGCATAGCTATAACCCATCTCATAATGCGAAGTAACCGAATTTGGATGTCTTTGAGCCAATCTTTCGCCTAATAAAACCACATCACTCCAATCATATGCTCGGTTAATAGTTACTATAGAAAAAAGAATAGTAACAATCAAAAACAACAGATCCTTGTTGATTACTTTTATCTTACTTACCATTAAATTTAATGACAGAACAAAAATACTAATTAATCCTAATGCAGGAAGGTAATTTCTATGCTCATGCACCAAATTTAATGGGAGTATGGTCGACTCCAATATGTGCCCAGCTATAAAGAAACATACACCAAAAGCAACCCAAGGGATTTTACTTAGATTCTTGTTAAGAAATATAATAAGAAATATAAAAGAAACTATCGCCCACAAAGTAGACATCGGTTTCATTAAACTAGTAGAAAGAATAAAGTCATCGTGATGAAGACCAAAAAAACCAGCTTGAGGCAAAAGTATCTGAAGAATGTAAAACCAAAGCACCCGGAACTCAGTCAGTACTCTTTGCATAATATCAAAATTTCTACTACTATAATTTGCCGTCAATTCTCCATTTAAAAACATAAACACTGCGAAACATATGGGCATAATAACTACAACAAAATAGAACACTTTTATGCACAAGCGCTCTTGTAGTGAAGTCGAATGCCATTGAAAAATGAAACATTCAATCACTAATAAATAAAGAAACATTAGTAAGCCATTTTCTTTACATAGCGCCGACATCACACCAAGAACAATGACAACCATCAACCTACCAATCAACTTTCCAGGATTAGGTTTCAATGTCTCACGTAAATTTATATAGAAAAATATACCAAGCAAGGTGAATGTCGCTGACATACTTGTCATACGTTGCACAACATAAAGAACAGCAGTTAAATTAATTGGGTGTACAGCCCATAGCATTGCTATCCAAAATGCCATTCGTTCATATTCACCAATAGCTGATAATTGAGAGCTTCGATTCAACGTCACTCTTAATAACCGTGACGCTATAATAAAAATAAGAACCGAATTCAGAGCATGAATAAAAATATTAAATATTTTAAAGCTGATTGGTGAGAAACCACTAAATTGATAATTAACGTAAAAACTTAACATCGACAATGGCCGCCCCAAAGGACCAGACGAACCAGATAATAATGCAGACCAAGCAGCTGAAAAGCTTAGTTCAGAATTATTGATTGCCGAATTTTGTATGAAATTAAAATAATCATCATAAATGAACCCACCTGGCAGACCGGGTAAGTAAACAAGTATTGCTGCTATAAAGACTATTAGAGCGTAGTGCAAATTATAAATTCTTTTTGAAACCATATTTATATAATAACTACATGAAATTTCACAATAAGCAATTATAACTTATTGTATTTACTTATAATATTTAATATAAAATTTCAAACCAGCTTTTATTTATATAAACCGTTTTATCTGTTACTAACATTATTAAGTAAAAGTAGAAAATATAGGCATAAAAAAACCCCTCCAAAGAGGGGTTTATTACCGAAATAAATTCAGTGAGATTAACGACAGTTAGCTGGTCTCAACTTAGACGCAACAGTACCTGTGCAATCCCATGTTATTGAGCCTGCTCCAGCTGCTGGAGTTAATGTTACTGCAGATGTACCAGAAGAATCTACTTTTCCATTGTAGACGACTGTAATAACACCATTTCCTGCAATTGTTACAGAAGTAACAGCATTACCGGTGATACTTGCAGCAGACGCAACACCAGCATCTGAATTTGTACCTGGCCAGGTTCCTTCTGAACTATAATATTCCGAAACACCTGTTTTTGCAGCAGATGCCAATGTAAAACCTTCCGAAACGTGTGCACGTTTGGTGTAATCTTGATATGAAGGGATAGCAACTGCGGCAAGAATACCGATAATTGCCACCACGATCATCAATTCGATAAGGGTAAAACCCTGTTGTACTTTTATCATATGTAACTCCTTTATCTATTAGTTTTAATAACAATCTTTGCAAAGATAGTTTGCTTCAAATATTTAGGACCATATTTAATCCATTCAAACTTAAAGCTACGGTGAGTATGAGCACCATCCATGCCATTAGCACTAAGCTCATAGAAAATTGAAGAGAATAGTTTATAAGTGATTGATTAATAAATATTATTAGACTTGATAAAATTTAAAAAATAGAATCAATTCGCTTGAATAAACACACAACTTCTATATTAAATTGTCATAATGTGACGTAAAATGTCAGCTCTAATAAACCATCCAGATTTAATCTAATCCCAATTTCTCTAATCGATATCGTAACGCTCGGAAACTTATGCCAAGTAATTTTGCTGCTGCTGTTTTATTCCAGCGCGTTTTTTCCAATGCTTCCATAATTTTTTGCTTCTCAATATCATCAAGCATTGAATCTAATGCAGTATCGTTCTTTTCTTTTTTAGAAAGTTCTGAAAGTTGAATATCTTCTTTTTCAATCCGATTATCACTACATAAGGTCACCGCACGCTCAAGAATATTCTCAAGCTCTCTAATGTTTCCAGGGAAATGATATGACTTCATTAATGCTTTTGTTTCATCACTTAAATTTGGTTTTTTATCGCCCGAATCAAGTATCATTTTTTCAAGTATATGATCTATCAAAATTGGAATATCTTCAGCCCTTTCTCTTAATGGCGGGATTTTCAATTCAATCACATTAATTCTATAAAATAAGTCTTGGCGAAACAGGCCCTGATTCACTTGTTCGGATAAGTCGCAATTTGTCGCACTTAATATTCGAACATCAATACGAATTTCTTTTTGCGAACCAATGGGGCGCACAACTTTTTCTTGAATAGCACGTAATAACTTAACTTGCATGTGTTGAGGTAATTCAGCTACTTCATCAAGAAATAATGTGCCTCCATCCGCTGCCTGAAAGAGCCCTTCTTTATCAGAAACAGCACCCGTAAAACTTCCTTTTTTATGTCCAAAAAATTCACTTTCCATTAATTCATTCGGAATAGCACCACAATTGATAGGAATAAAAGGCTTACTAGCTCGTGGACCATAATCATGAATCATATGAGCCGCAAGTTCTTTACCTGTACCTGATTCACCACTGATATAAATTGGCGCCTGACTTCGTGCAACTTTTTCGATTGTTTTTCGTAAATCTTGAATAACTTGACTATTACCGACAATACTAGGTTTTGATAAAATTTGTTTAGGCTTAATATTTAGTGCACTTTGTACCACAGATCTCAAAGAATTCAGGTCGATTGGTTTCGTTAAAAAATCAAATGCACCATATTTCAGTGCTTGAATTGCACTGTCCATACTTCCATGTGCAGAAATAACTGCAATTGGTATTTGAGGGAAGCTAGTCTGTAATTCATTTACAAATTCAACGCCATCCCCATCAGGTAATTTCATGTCCGTTAAACATAAATCAAACTGATGCTGACTTAATAATTTTCGTGCTGTCGATAAATCCTGAGCACAATGACTATTAATCTGCATTCGCTGCAATGTTATTTGCAGCAACTCTCTAATGTCCGGCTCATCATCTATAATTAACGCAAGTTGAGTCATAATTAAATTAATTCATCCTGTTTATTCATATGCATAAAACTAAGCCTAAACACAGCACCATTTTCCGTATTTGATTGCAAACTTAATGACGCCTGATTCGCTTCACAAAGTTCTCTAGCAAGGTACAGCCCTAGCCCAGAACCTTTTACTTCAGTCGTAAAAAAAGGTTCAAACAATTGTTCTT
>JBFIIJ010000258.1:0-4139 GCA_041601315.1 Gammaproteobacteria bacterium | reverse complement strand
CAAATATTGTTTCCAGCTTCGTGCCTTTATCAACAACGTATTCTGGTGTCGTGATTTTTCCACAGTCATGTAACCATGCAGCTACATCAAGTTCATAGATTTCATCTTCTGTTAGTTTGAAATCTTTTAACGGTCCTTTATCTATTTTGTTTACTGCCATTGCCAACATATTGGTTAACACAGGAACTCGCCGACAATGACCTGCTGTATACGGTGACTTTTCATCAATCGCATCAGCAATTAATTGTATGAACGAATCAAATAGATTTTTCTGCGCATCAATTAAAGTTCTATTAGTAATAGTAACTGCTGCTTGAGAAGCAAGCGATTCGACAACTTGTTGGTCTAAATCCGAGAACGGAATAACTGTATCTTCATTATCTTCTTTCGCATTAATAAGTTGTAACACACCAATAATGTCATTCTCATGATTGGTCATTGGCACTGTTAGAAAGGAAATTGAACGATAGCCCATTTTGTGATCGAAACTACGTGTGCCAGAAAAATCAAATTCTTCACTGGCATAGGCATCAGGGATGTTGACTGTTGCACCACTGATAACAGCGCAGGCAGCAACCATATGATCATTAGGATTGCCTTCGTCGTCATATAAGGCGATAGGGTAAAAGGTAATCTCTTCACCACTGGTTCCACCTTTATGGATATCCAGAGAACGATTATGCAGAATTTCAAATTTAAGATGCTGATCATCTGTACGGGAATAAAGAGTACCACCATCGGCATTGGTGATTTCCATCGCCTTGACCAGAATCAGTTCTAGTAAACGCGCATGATCTTTTTCTGCCGATAACGCGATACCAATTTCGTTAAGTTCGCGCAACAGACTCGAAATATTTTTTTCAGAATATTCCATAACGATCCATATAATATGATCCAGGAAATGATTTCATCTCATTTTAGGGTATGAACCCTGAAGTGTGAAACAAAAAATGGGGCGATTTCGCCCCATTGTGTCTTAAAGGTCCCGGATTAGTCTGCCAGAGTGACTATTAAACTATTTAATTTACTTACAAAGCTGGCTGGATCGTCCAATTGTCCACCTTCACTTAATAGTGCCTGATCAAAAAGAATATGCGACCAATCTGAAAATAAATCTTCATTAGATTCAACATCTATCTTTTTAACAATCGGATGGTCAGGATTAATCTCCAATATAGGCTTTGCACCTGGAATACTTTGCCCCGAAGCTTGAAGTATCTGTTCCATATGTCGCCCCATATCATGTTCATCACTGACCAAGCAGGCAGGCGATGTCGTCAAGCGAGATGTTGCACGAACTTCTTTTACTTTTCCGTCCAACACTTTGTTAATTCGTTTCGCCAATTTGTCATAATCCTTACTCTTTTTCTCATCCTCTTTCTTTTCAGCTTCATCCTGAATATCGCCTAAATCGAGTGCGCCTTTATTAACAGACTGTAATGGCTTGCCATCGAACTCATTAAGATGTGATGTCACCCATTCATCTATCGGATCTGTGAACAATAAGACTTCAATGTCTTTCTTCTTGAAAATTTCAAGATGCGGACTGTTCTTGGCTTTGGCATAAGTATCAGCCGTCACGTAATAGATTGCTTTCTGTCCTTCTTGCATACGTTCAACATAATCTTTCATAGACACTTTTTGTTCTTCAGTATCTTCGTGTGTGCTGGCGAAACGAAACAGATTTGATAGCTCTTCTTTATGCTCCGGTGCATCAATCACACCTTCTTTTAATACCTTGCCAAAAATTTTCCAGAATTCAGCATACTTATCCTGATCTTTTTCTGACATGGTTTTTAACAAGCTCAATACTTTTTTCGTACAACCGGATCGAATCGAATCGATCACTTTATTATGTTGCAGAATTTCGCGAGAAACATTGAGTGGTAAATCATCTGAATCAACTACGCCACGAACAAAGCGTAACCAGGATGGAATCAGTTGTTCTGCATCATCCATGATAAAAACACGACGTACATAAAGTTTTACACCATGACGTTGATTCCTGTCCCACATATCAAATGGTGCGCGCGCCGGTATATATAAGAGCGAGGTATATTCGAGCTTTCCTTCAACCCGGTTATGAATATGCGCCATCGGATCTTCAAAGTCATGCCCAACATGTTTATAAAACTCATTGTATTCTTCGTCTGAAATATCTTTCTTGTTTCGCGCCCACAATGCTGTGGCACTATTTACGGTTTCTTCGACTACTTCAAATTTAGGTTCTTTCTTTTCATCTTCCTTTTTGTCATCTCCTTCGTTTTCTTTAATTTCTACTTCTTTATCCATGACAATCGGCAATGAAATATGATCAGAATATTTGGTAATAATATTTTTCAAGCGATAGTCATTTAAAAACTCATCCATATTATCGCGCAAGTGCAACACCACTTTGGTTCCGCGTTTGGCTTGATCGATCGTTTCTATACTGTAATCATTTTCGCCTTCAGAACTCCAACGTACACCTTCAGTGCTCGCTAGACCGGCACGACGTGTTATGACATCGACTTTTTTCGCCACAATAAAACAGGAATAAAAACCTACACCAAATTGACCTATCAATTGTGAATCTTTAGTTTGATCGCCGGTAAGCGCTTCGAAAAATTGTTTGGTGCCTGATTTGGCTATCGTGCCAAGATGTTCGATCACATCATCACGCGACATGCCTATACCATTATCAATAACGGTGATTGTTTTTAACTCCTTATTAAATTCAACCCTGATTTTTAATTCAGAATCATTTTCATAAAAACTGTCATTTTGTAAGGCTTCAAAACGGAGTTTATCTGCTGCATCCGAAGCATTTGAAATCAATTCACGTAAAAATATCTCTTTATTGCTATATAAAGAATGAATCATGAGGTGCAACAATTGCTTGACCTCGGTTTGAAATCCCATTGTTTCCTGTTTTGCTTCGACTGCCATAACTAATCTGTTCCCCTGATAATCAATATAATTGTGGGTGTGTATATTGGGATCGATGGATATTTTTTCAAGTAAGAATTTTCATTGCGTTTGCGCTAACATAGGGCAATAATTAGGTAATGTATTGTTTTTCTTTTAGTAAAAGCCGATAAAAATTGGCGGAGGTTTTTAAATGAAACGTTTTATGAAACAACTAGGTCAGGGAATGACGGAGTACATCATTATCGTCGCACTGATCGCTATTGCCGCAATTGGTATCTACAGCATCTTTGGTGACACCATCACCGATCAAATGGGTAATATGACGGCAGAGTTATCAGGTGGCGCTGCAACCTCTGATATCTATACCGAAGGCAATGCAGCAGCCGAAGGTCAGAAAAGTATGTCAACCTTCGTAGATAGTAACTAACTCTATCGCTTTAACTTTATTAAAATAGCGCTACCAGCAACAACTGGTAGTGCTATACAAATAAATAGTCTCGCAAAAAGGCAATATCTATAGGTTTGCCCTTCTAAACATGATAGTTAAAGGAGCGACCCCTGTCAGGACAAAAATCAATTCTATTTAAATCACAACGCGGCCAAGCTTCCGTTTTTGTGATGTTGTTCATGGCGATATTGCTTGTGTCAGCGCTTGCACTTTTCAAGGCAGGAAAACTTACCAGTAACAAGATGCAACTGCAAAATGCAGCTGATGCCGCCGCCTTTAGTATGTCTACAGTAGAAGCGCGGGATCTTAATTTCGCTGCTTATATGAACCGAGCCATCGTTGCTAATGAAGTGGCTATCGGGCAAATGGTGGGCTTAGCTTCCTGGGCCTTTCATGTGAAGTCAATTGCTGATTTTCTCGATACCTATAACTCATTATTTCTCGCTCCAGCAACATTAGGCGCGTCCTCAGCTTTCGTCACTCCTTTTACCTCTACTTGGCGCGGTGCTGGAACAGGACTGGTTACGGCTATGAAAGGTATAGCAAGAATCGGTACCTTAGTGATACATAATATCAATAAGATATACGGTGCTGCATCATTCGGTTATCACACTGTCAGTATTATTTTCGCGGTTGCCGTACTTGATGATGTGATTGCACAGAATGGTCCTCCCGGTACCAAGATATCGGATTTCGGCATTGTGACCCTAATTGCTCATCTTTTGACCTATGGTGTTTTGCCCAAACAATTTGTGCCACCTCAGGTTCAGCCATATATGTT
>JBFIIJ010000257.1:0-4152 GCA_041601315.1 Gammaproteobacteria bacterium | reverse complement strand
TAATTTCTTCAGGATTATATTCAGGTGATCTGGCGTAGTCGGAAAAACTGTTTACCATATCTTTCATGGTTTCTACTTGTTGAATGATAGTGTTTGTCATTCTATCGAGCATATCTGCATCGTCTGGATCCATCTTGGCTAGATACTTGTGTCGTAATCGTTCTGCAGCAAGTTGAATCGGTGTTAATGGATTTTTAATTTCGTGTGCAAGACGACGTGCCATTTCGCTCCATGCCGCATCTCGCTGACCTTGTATTAAAGCGGTAATTTCATCAAAAACGATAACATGTCCAGTTGTAGCACCATCTAGACCGGTTAATGTTGCACCGTTAATGATTAGAATTAGATTGCCGGTTTTATCAGATAAGGTGATTTGTTCGCGCCAGTCATCCAGTCGTTCTTCAATATTTAAAGAGATGCATTCAAAAAAATCATTCAGGTTTGGATACTCTTTTGCAAGTGACATGATATTTTTATGTTCAAGCATTTCTGCATCGAGCTGTAATATTTGAGCGGCACTTATATTTGATTTTTCAAGATTACCTTCTTTATTGAAAACCATGACGCCGGATGAAAGGCGTGACAATACTGTCTCAAGATAAGCACGTTGCGATTCTGCTTCCAACTGACTTTGTTTTGCGGTATCTCTTGCTTGTGAAATGTTGTCAGTCATGTCGTTAAATGATGCAACAAGAAAACCCAGCTCATCATTACTCGGTATTGGTAAACGAGTACTGTAGTCACCTTCTGCAATAGCACGAGTACCTTCTGCCAAATCCTTTACTGGCGCAGCTAGTTGTCGAGCTGAATAAAATGCAGCCCACACTGCACTGAATATACTAAACAATAAAACCAGAGTTAATATTATTATGAAACTTACTTTTAATTGTTCGCGAAGATAGGAGAGTTCTTTGTATTCTATATATGATGACTGAACGCTTTCAGCTAGTTGATTAATCCGTTCGGATATAGGATATAAAGCCTGAACAATACGAGTTTCTTTATTAATATCGGTTACGGGTAAATTAGCTACCGCTCTAATCAACAAGTTTGTGTCTTTGATAACATCTAGTCCTATGTAACTTTTACTTTGAGTTAATTGAAGCAAAATTGTTTCATTTGGAATTTCCGGGACAAGATTTTTTATATCATTAGAACTGGATGCAATAATAGCGCCTTTCTTGGTTAGCAATGTTAATTCATTTGCATTAACACGCTCTCTTAATTGATCAATATCAAAAGGCAATTCGGCATCGGTAGTTTGACTTAATTCTTTGGCCACTTTTTCTGTTGTATTGAGAAGTTCACGCATTCGAACATCTAATGCCAGTCGACTTAACTCGAGCGAATCATCTAGTGCTTGTTCTACTCTTAAATCAAACCAACTGTCTATACCTCGATGTAGAAAATCCAGTGAAAATGAATAGACTATTAAAACAGGTGTTACAGACAATAATGAAAAAATCATTACCATTCTGACAGTCATGCGCGAACCGATGACATGGTTCTTGAGTTGACGTATCAAACGCTTAAGATTGATAAGTATTAAGACTACAAGACTAATTAACCCAAATGCATTAAAAACCAGAAGTGCCAGATAATAACGATCAAATAATTGCGGGTTTTGTAATGTTTGACTCATCATTAGTAACGAGGCAAGCATGAAAGCAAACAAACAAGAACCAATGAGTAATATTATTTTACCGCCTCTTTTCATTGCTTCACTTCCCATTCGTACCATCTACTGGACATATCCCAGTTTGAAGAAAAATAAGCTTGCGGACGCATCGGTGATGGTAACGCGCTAATATCAAGATAAGTTTTAATTCTGGCGATATAATTTTTATCTTTATGCAATATGCCTTGGTCAAATATTTTCATTTTTGAAATCGAGTTTATCTGATTTAAAGCGGCATTAAGATTGTTGTATGAGTTTCTTAAACCGGTATTTAAGTTTATAGTTAAAAAATTCTTTGTTAGTGGTTTATGTTCAAGCCTATAAATTACTTTTTTTTCGATAACAGTTTTATCCCATAGCCATTCTCTTTTTAGCCGCAATTGAAAATGAGTGTGTATTTCTAAAGGTATGCCATGGTGTAAAGCCTTGGCAGCCTCTTCAGTTAATTCGAAATCAAATAATGTATCTAGGTAATAACTTGAGTTTTCAATATAAGCTTGAGTTGATTTTATATTGATTGTTTTTGCGCAAGCTAAATTCCAGAAGGATAATAATATAAATAGAAAACTTAATTTTTTTAATGAAATTAACATAAGGTTATTTTTTTTCAAGACAAGCATAGAAGAAACCATCCATGTTATCTTGCCCTGTTAGAATTTGTCTGCCATAACCAGTGTCTTTGCCCCATTGCGCATCTATAGGTTTTAGTAAGCAATCATTATTATTAGTTAGGAATTCTTCTATCAAGTTTGAGTTTTCTTTTTTTAGAATTGAACAGGTTACGTATACGAGTAAACCTCCAGACTTTAATGTTTGCCATAAAGTACTTAAGAGAGTCATTTGTAATTCACTTATATTACTAACTTCTTCGGGCGTCCTCAGTAATTTTATATCGGGATGACGACGTATGACACCAGTTGCTGAACAAGGCGCATCTAAAAGAATACGATCAAATTTTTCTTTGTCCCACCAGTTTTCAAGGTCATTAATGTCTGATACTTTTGTAATGGCATTTAGATTTAGTCGCGATAATGTTTCAGTTAATTTCTTGGCGCGACCAGGATCTTTTTCAACAACCGTTAATGATTTTATCTCTGGCTGTGTTTCCAAGATGAGTGAGCTTTTACCGCCTGGTGCTGCGCAGGCATCAAGTACATTTTGCCCTGATTTTAAATCAAGTAAACCAGCAGATAATTGCCCTGCAAGTTCCTGAACAGAGACTTCGCCTGTAAAAAAGCCGGGGAGTTGATCAACGTCCATGGCCTGCTCAAGTAATACACCATAGTCTGTATAAAGCGTTGGTATCCCTTTAATGCCAACATCGTTTAACTTCTTTAAATAAGCATCTCTATCATGATGAAGTTGATTTACACGAAGATACATCGGTGGCCTTTGGTTGTTAGCATCAAGAATATTTTTCCATTCGTCGGGCCAATCTTGCTTCAACTGATTAATTAACCAGATAGGGTGTGATGCTTTAGCTGTATCTGTGTTAATTATTGATAGATCAAATTTATCTGCTTCTCTAATGTAACGACGTAATATGGCATTTACCAATCCTTTAGCCCACTCCATATTTATTTTTTTACATGTTTCCACCGTTTCAGATACAACAGCATGAGCAGGGATTCGCATGTAGCGTAGCTGGTATAAACCGATCAACATTAGATATTTAAGGCGACTGTCCTTTTTCTTTATGTGTTTTTTTAAAAGTTGGTTAAGAATATGTTCTAGTTGTATATACCATCGGAATGTTCCATAACTAATTTCCTGAATTAACGCTTTCTCTTTTCCTGCTTGCTTGAATGACTCGTTGCTTTGTAATGCTTTTGACAATGTCACTTTTTCTTCAACGATCTGTTCGATAATTTGAGTTGTAATTAGACGAGGAGACATAAGAAATATTATTAACTGGCAACTGGATTAGTAGTGAAAAAATCAGGATGCCCATTAAAAAAATCTTTTGCAGACATTATTCGTTTTCCGGGTAATTGGAGTTTAGTAATTGCAAGAACGCCATCGCCAGTAACAATGTCTAGACTCGATTTATTCTTGAGTATTGTTCCAGGCGATAAACTCTGTGTATTATTTTTTACTTTTGTTTCCCATATTCTTATATCGATATTATTGATTTGTGTATGTGTAACTGGAAACGGATTAAAAGCGCGGACTTTTCTTTCCAGTTCCATAGAAGGTTTTGTCCAATCAATTTTAGCTTCTTGTTTGGAAATTTTATTAGCGTACGTTTTTTTTGATTCATCTTGTTTTACAGCAGTTAACTCATTATTGGAAATTTTTGTTAAAAGTTGGTTAATATTACTGGCACTAATTTCAGCAAGACGATCATGTAATTCACCACCTGTTTCATTAGCGCCAATTGGACAATTTATTTGTTCTAATATTGGACCAGTATCAAGTCCCCGATCCATTTGCATAAATGTTATGCCTGTTTCCTTATCTCCCGCTTCAATCGC
>JBFIIJ010000256.1:0-4160 GCA_041601315.1 Gammaproteobacteria bacterium | reverse complement strand
GCGGCCGATATTGAGGGTATCGAGCTGGGCGAGGCCTTAATTCAATAATAAAAACGCGAAAAGTGGGCTTGGTCTTAACCAGGCATGCTCTGATTTTGCTCATCAGCTAAACGGACTAACGATCATTGACGAAGCCCCCTACAGGAAACTGAGGGGGCTTCGCATGCCATGTGCTCCCTGCTTCAATACATGGGTTTCCAACAGTCTCTCTGGATGTGCATTGTCATGAAATAGGATATAGCGTTTAATCCAGTGAAGGTGCGACTCAACGGCGTTGCGACTATACGCCTGACCAGCATGTACTCTTTAATGGAACCAAGGAACGGTGACCCAGCCATGATCGAACTCCCTTTCAAGCACACTGTTCATATAAACAGTATTCCGCTTTTTCACCAAAATCAATGGCTATCCGTGCATAACAGGCCAGTGTATCTGGGAAAATTCTCGAGATGCCCATACAACGACTTTAATATCAACTGGTTAGCGTCACCATGACCGCCTCCATAACATATTACTGCGGCCGCCTTTTAATAATTATTATGAGGCCGAAGGCCTCATTAACAGACTGTTATGTTTTCAACGGAGAATAGATTGGAACCATTCATCGTCGAAATAAAATGCAAACCTACATCGGCTTCACCGCAGACGGATTTCTGCCACTGTACTGCTTGCGCTGTGGCTGGCAGTGAAGAAGAGGCTGTAGCTATGTCATGCAGCGCAATCATGTCTCATTCTTTCCTTGTCGAATCCGTTTTAGGCGTCGCCTTGAAAAGCTCTCTACCTCAGGACGAGGACAGTAAATTAGATGAGGCGCTTTATCAGCAGGCGTTAAAGCGTAATCCTCAAGTTTGCTGTCATTTTCGAGCGAGCGATGGTCAGCGTCTTTATCAGGAACTTCATTCATTAAAATCACCGCCGGATAATGAAAAGAAACAATAAAAACATAACAAACAAAGGCAGCGGATAAACCGCTGCTTTGGGCGTTAGTGCTATATGGATATGAAGCATAGCCATGATTTTTAGAGAACAAGAAAGAAAGACTGTTCGAGAATGTAATCTCGAATGGCATTGTCACGAAATAGTGCTATCTCAGCCAGCATTAGAAGATGGCTATACGTTGAAAGGTTACGGAACCATTAAAAGTCATGAAAGTGGAAGCTTATATCTAGACTTTATATGCCTAGAATCTAATAAGAGGCTTGAATTCAGAAAGCCAGTTCCAGAGGACCCTTTGGACAAACTTCAATGCGTTGTGATGCGGGCTACAGCTATTGATGGCATTGAAATTTACTCTAGTAATTTAAGAATTGAGTCAAGTTTTCAGCAAATGCTTGGCAATGGTCCTAAGTTATATCGTATAGGATTAAACAGCATTGAGTTATTTGAAGAAAGCGAATCTGAGCCAAATGAAAACTCATTTTTGCATTTTGAATTAAGTGAAAAATATAGACTGCCATTTAACAAATCAAACACAACAGAATCTTCACTTGGGTCGAAGTCTTTCGCGTGGAATCAGGCAGTAATAGAGCACGAAGGAATCGAAATAAATATTATAAAACATGAAAACCACACTGAGGTTTATGCTGAAGGCAAGGGCATTCAATTAATCGAACTAAGGGAGGCATTAGTATTCTATATTGGGTTTTCGTCAGGTTTATATATTCAGCCTTATTTTGAATACTACAAAGATCTCGGCTTTTCTAAAACGATTATAAACAGCATTGATATTAAAAAGACGAGAAAAAGTATTCCGCCTCCTATGTCAGATTTGGTTTATGATGAAAATAATAAAAGCCTAGATTATCTCCATTACGAGCTTCTTCGGAACATTTTAATTGTTGCCAGAGAAAAGAATAGCTACTTTGAAAGTGTTTATTCCCAGTGGAGACGAATTTGGCATTCATTCCTATCCCCTGAGTTTAGTGTTCCGATGCTTACCATTTCCGTGGCGGTGGAAGGCGTTCTGAATGACATATTTATACCAGTAATAGAAAAACTGCTGAAAGATGAAGAGTTTGAGAAGGAAAAAAATACTATAAAGGGAATTATCTCTTCTGTTGAAGGGGTGTCAGACCAGCACTTGGAATCAATTCAACGATTCATTGAAAAATGGGGTAATACTCACGCAAAGAAAGCCCTTCAATATCTATCAAAGCAGAAAATTGTGGAAGATCATCAGGTCAACTGCTGGGAGAAGCTACGCAATTCATCTGCGCATCCTAAGTTGCTAAAGCAAGATGAAGCTAGAAGTAGAAAAGACATAGCGCGAACAATAGTGTGTTTAGGGCTTTTTTATCGTCTTGCTTTGAATGTGTTCTCTTATAAAGGGGCTCAATACGCGTATGAAAAGCCTAAAGATGACAAATTGGTTGTTTATGAGCATGTTGACATACTGCACTAACAAGGCGCTGCAGTCGGACAATTTTTCCGCTGCACTACAAAATTGCCGCTGAGGGCGGCGTTATGAATCTTCTTCACTCAGCATCCAGTCACTTTCAAGGAAATGAAAATGAATAGATATGAAGTTACCTTTTGCGCTCTTGATGAAAGTGGGAATAACAAATTCATCGCTAGAGCCGCCGTTCCAGCAAAAACATCATCTGACGCAAAAACGTTGGCATTTGAGTTTCTCAGCCCTCGGCATCCTTCAATAAATCCTGGTGAATGTATGTCGGTATACTTTCAGGGGGCGCTTGTTCCAACTGAAGCAGTAGAGCTTTCCGTCGACCAAAAAAATCAGCAGCCTTAGTTATGGTCTCGTACTCATCCTGCCCGCTCCATGAAAAGGAAAAGCCCTTTTCACCTTCTTTTAGCTCGTTTTCAAAGCAGGCAGTCCACTCTTTTTCTCGGCCATCGTCATGCTTGGTAACAGTAACCTTAAATCACTCGCTTATTTCGCTCATCACATCACCATCAATGTTTGTCTATAAAATTCATAACAATCAAAGGCAGCGGACAAGCCGCTGCTTTGGGCGTTACGTGTCATAAGCCATGAGCAAGCATCACCACATAGGCTTACTAAGCACAGGCCAAGGCTTTCTTGAAAGTGCCAATAAATTGAATGATGGCCCGCAGTGGCTTGCTGCACCACTATCAGTCTACTACCTATACTTTCATGGTATGGAGCTGGCTCTTAAATCATTTATATATCTGAAAACTGAAGATGAAGAGGAATTAAAGGCTATTGGCCACAATCTGGAAAAAGCGTGGAGTAGAGCTCAGAAGCTAGGAATAGAGGAAATATTCCCGGAAAGCCAAGAACTACAAGAGTGCATTGCCATGGTTAATCCAACATATAAAGGCAAAGAACTTGAATATTTTTACCCTGGGCTAAAAACGCTTCCAGCAATAGACCATGTTAGCAATGCATGCAACGAACTAAATCAGGCTCTTGGTCAGCATTATAGATCTGAGCTAAAGAAAAACACGTAACAAGGCGCTCAAGCGGGACAAAGTGCTACGCACTTCGCCCCTTAGCTGAGCGTTAGATGCAGGAGAAACGATGAAACACATTTATGGACTCATTTTGGTTTTGGCGTCCCAAAACCTATTTGCAGAGGTTTACTCTGTAAATGTTAAAAGGGAAGACAGCAATCTATATCGTGAATCGTCTGGTAGTTATATCGAAACAAAATATTGCTATGAGTACACCTATGGAGACGATGCAATACTCAAGTATGAAAAATACTCTTATGATAACAAGCTCATTTTCAGTTCAGGAACTGAATGCCAAGTAAAATCTATTTTCAAGGCTTCTTCCTCAGGCCCATCAGCTTCATCATCAAATAGTTCAAAGTCATCATACGAGATAGAGGTGGCGCATAATGATGAGCTATTCATTATCAACGGAGATAAGTACGAAGCAAAGACGTATTGTTTAGGCTGGGAGCAAGGGGATTATGTGATCTTTCTTGAGGGTAGTGAGTACGGAGCTTGTGTATCAGCAAAGCTCTTTAATGTGAATAGGGATGAAACTTGTGATGTTTGGTGTGAATAAATTATCTAACAGGGCCATTAAATTCGCTCTCTGCGGTCGCCGGACGCTCGCAAGCTCGCGCCGTTTATGGCGGCGTTAAACGGCCAGCCAATCACCTCAAGGGGCTGTTTTGTCACACCGAACCCTCTCAGAAAGTCTAAGGGTATGGAGTCCGAGATTTTCG
>JBFIIJ010000255.1:0-4221 GCA_041601315.1 Gammaproteobacteria bacterium | reverse complement strand
TGTTTGTAAACCGGCAAGGAAAGGGCCGTTAAAACGCATAGGTGAAAAATAACTATACGCACTATAAGACAAGCCACGTTTTTCACGAATCTCTTCAAACAAACGAGACACCATACCGCCACCACCTAACACATGGTTACCCACATAAAGCGGAAAGTAATCCGGATCACCGCGTTTCAATCCAGGCTGTCCAACGAGGATATGTGTTTGCATTGAAGGGTGTTCTATAAAAATAGTTTCCGCTTTTTCCAGATCTTTAACTTTTTCCAATGGCTTGGCTTTTTTGCCTTGCGCAAGTTCAGAAGTAACGTCTTCTGCAATTTGTTCAGCTTGTTTACGATCAACTGCACCAACTATGGCAACCATTGCATTACTGGCAACGTAATACTTTTTATAAAAAGCAATAATCTCTTCACGTTTAATCGCCGCAATAGATTCTTCGGTGCCATCATTTGGGCTTGCATACGGATGCGATTGATAAACCGCGCTCATAAAGGCATCTTGTGCTATCGCAGCAGGAGATTGCTGTTTTGCTTGTAAACCAATCAGTGTTCGCGCACGTTGTCGTTCCAATGCATCTTTAGGAAAGTCTGGCTTAGAAACGACCAATTTTAAATTTTCAATTGCCTTGGTTAATAAAGCTTCTTCCGTTAATGATCTTAATTGTACCGAAGCAGAATCATAACCTGCATCCGATCCATAACGTGCACCAAGCGATTCAAAGCCATTACTAATTGCATCAGCATCAAGACCGCCTGCGCCCTGACTTAATAAACCATTCGTTAAAGCAGCTAAGCCCGGTAACTTACCATTACGACTACCGCCTGCATCAAAAACAATTTCCAAATCAATCATCGGCAGTTCAGGCGCATGCACATAATATACTTCCGTACCTTTGCTGGTTTTCCATGTTTCTATTTTCGGAGAAGCTTGTACTGACCAACTAACAAACAATAGTAATGAAATAATAATCTTCATAAAATTTGTATACATAGTAATTTTATTAGTGACCATGACCGAACCCTCCTGCTGGCGCTCTCTTCGTCGCCTTATCCATAGGCAAAGGATCGAGTTCCGCAATAGTAAGCCGATCATCAACTAAATACTTTTTTGCAACTTCCATAACCTGCTCTGCCGTGACGGATTCAACACGCTCAACATATTTATCAGCTAATCGCCAAGACAACCCAATCGTTTCTAAAGTGCCAATCGTCATCGCTTGATAAAAGACAGAATCTTTTTCATAAACATCACTGGAAACCACTTGCGCTTTAACGCGCAGTAACTCTTCTTCAGTTACAGGTTTATTTTGTAAATCCAGAATCTCTTTACGAAAAGCAACTTCCAAATCGTGAATACTTTTATCTTTAGCAGGTGTGCCGGAAAACATAAATAAATTATCCAAACGTGATGCCATTCGATATCCTGCACCAGCAGAAGAAGCAACTTCACTTCCTCGAACCATACGGCTGGAAAGACGCGCACTATTACCACCATCAATAATTCCTGCCAACACTTCCAAGGCATAAGGTTCCCAATTCCATTTATCACCTTCACTATCTGGTTCAACAACCGGTGTTTTATAAGACATCATTAAATAAGGTAACTCAGCAGGGCGTTTAACCTTTACTCGCTTGGCGCCAATTTGTTCAACTTCATCCAACACTTTCATTGAAATAGGTTCGCCGGCCGGTAAAGGACCGAAATGTTCTTTCGCTAACGCAAACACTTCCTCGGCGACGACATCACCAACCACCACAACGGTCGCATTATTCGGCGCATACCATTTTTGATACCAGGCACTTAAATCTTCAATCGTCATATTATCCAGATCCTGCATCCATCCAATAATAGGAAAACGATAAGGACTGGTTTGAAAAGCGGTCGCCATAGAAACTTCATATACATAAGATTGAGGATCGTCTTCAGTTCGCCAGCGTCGTTCTTCTTTAACGACTTCTATTTCTTTTAAAAACTCTTCTTTAGGCAAAATAAGATTACGCATACGATCAGCTTCCAGTTCAAAACTGATCTTTAAACGGGATTTTTCCATTGTTTGAAAGTAAGCCGTGTAATCTGATCCGGTAAAGGCATTGTCGCGACCACCGTTTTCCGAAATGATGCGGGAAAACTCGCCGGGGGCATATTTTTGCGTACCTTTAAACATCATGTGTTCCAAAGCATGCGAAACACCGGTAATACCGTCATGCTCATAACTACTGCCAACCTTGTACCAAACTTGCGACACAACGACCGGAGCGCGATGGTCTTCTTTTACCAGAATTTTTAGCCCGTTTTCGAGTTGGTGCTCATAAACTTTTGCGGTTGCTAACCCCGGCATAATTAAAGCCAGAGCCAACAATGTAATTTTTAATGTCGGCCTATTGTATTTCATGTTTATTTTTATCTATTAATGAGATTGAATTTTTTGTGATGCACTTTCTATAGAGTGCATTTCTCTTTATGAGTTCGCTGCCAGTTATACTCATGATACTTGGAAATGCTGAATATAGAGTGCGTTTGTTTTTATTCAGAGCGAGGCGCGACGACGCACATGGCAACTCCCTGTAAGGAGGAGCAACGACGCTCTGGATAAAAACAGGCGTGCTATATTTCTGTATTTCCGAGTTTCATGAGTATAGTGGTAGGATACCGTAAGTTTCACAGCATATTAAATATTTAAACTTCGTGTTTGGTTTCAAGAAAAAAAACGCCGAAAAAGAGTCCGATAAAAAACCTGAAAGTGCCAGCCTTTCCGATCGCCTGCAACGTACGCGCAGCGGTCTATTTGGTGGTCTTTTTAGTCGTAATAAGACGGTTATCGACAACGCGACTCTGGAAGAGCTGGAAGATCGCCTGATAATGGCTGATATCGGTACTAAAACGACTGATCAGGTCATCCAACTACTAAAAGCCGAATCCAAGAAAAACGCTGAAATTAACCCGCTCGAACAACTAAAACAGGTTTTATTGCCTGCGCTTCAGCCAGTAGAACAAACACTTACGATTCCTGAAAATTCAAAGAAGCCTTTTCTGATTCTGGTTATCGGTGTAAATGGCGTCGGTAAAACAACCACGATAGGTAAATTAGCCAAACGTTTTCAGAATGAAGGCAAAACCGTCATGCTCGCTGCGGGCGATACGTTTAGAGCCGCCGCGATTGAACAACTACAAGTCTGGGGCGATCGCAACAAGATCACTGTCGTTGCGCAAACACATGGTTCTGATTCCGGCGCTGTGATATTTGATGCGCTTAAATCTGCTCGGGCAAATAATATTGATGTCTTAATCGCTGATACTGCGGGCAGATTACACAACAAAGATAATTTGATGGAAGAAATGAAAAAGATCTATCGAATTGGCGATAAGTTTGATCCGGACTTACAAAGAGAAGTGTTACTGGTATTAGATGCCGGAACCGGACAAAATGCACTGGTACAAGCAAAACAATTTAATGAGAGCGTGGGAGTTGATGGTATTGTACTAACCAAGCTTGATGGCACAGCGAAAGGCGGCATAGTTTTTTCTCTCGCCGAAGAATTAAATATACCAATACGTTTTATCGGTGTTGGTGAACAAGTAGATGACTTACGTCCTTTTAATGCATCCGAATTTATAGATGCCTTATTGGTAAACGATACATGATCCGATTTACTAACGTTAACATGACCTATGCCGATGGCAACGAAGCTTTGCGCAATATCAATTTGCACGTTGCTCAAGGTGCGATGGTTTACATTACTGGTCGTTCCGGCGCTGGCAAAAGTACATTACTACGTTTAATCGCATTAATTGATCGTCATACGCGCGGACAAATTATTATTAACGGTCAAAACCTGGATCGCGTTCGTGATCGACGTATTCCTTTATTCAGACGTCACATCGGTTTTATGTTTCAAGATCATCGTTTACTTAATGATCGCACCGTGTTTGATAATGTCGGCTTACCTCTCGTCATCGCCGGTTATCGTCATCAGGAAATTCGTAAACGCGTACAAGCCGCGTTAGATAAAGTCAGTTTATTACCAAAGATAAACAGTTATCCGCAATCCTTATCCGGCGGCGAACAACAACGTGTTGGCGTTGCAAGAGCTGTGGTACATCGGCCTGCTATATTGCTGGCAGATGAACCAACCGGAAACCTAGACCCGGCCTTATCATGGGACACGATGAAGTTATTTGAACAGTTTAATCAAGTTGGCGTAACTGTACTTATCGCCA
>JBFIIJ010000254.1:0-4221 GCA_041601315.1 Gammaproteobacteria bacterium | reverse complement strand
ATTTGCATTATTTGCATAACATTACTACTGGCGTTTTTAATGCTAATTTTGCCGTTATTCTTATCGGTAAACTCTTTAAGCTGCAACAACATACCAAGTGCAGAGCTATCCATATATTGTGTTTTATTCATATCAAGGACCAATGATCTCACCCCTGATTCTTCATATGCTTCCCTGAACTCTTTATGCAATTGAAAATCGAATTTTTCTGGTAGCGATATTGTTACTTCACTTCCATCACTAGATTTATTTTTAAGTAATCTCATAATTATTTACCTGAACTATATTGTTAAAATAAGTCAACTTCTCCTTCAGCCATTGTGTTCTGAATGGCTGGTTTTTTTCCAGGAAGACTGGTTAGTTCATCCGCAATTTGATCAATTCTTAACTGCAAATCATTAATCATTTTTTCTGCATGAACACCATCTTCACACTCTTCTATTTCACACACTCCTTCAGTAAATTTTTGAACAAATTCTGAAAGAACATTAATCTTGTCTTCCGCATGTTCAGCAACTTGTCTGACGATATCTTCAAACTGAAGATTCGTAATCGCAACTGCAGTTTTATTTGATAGTGATTTATTTACTACAGCTGCTTTATCAATAGATTCATCAAGAAATACTTCCAGTTTTGAAAGTGATGCCATCATCGTATCCACATTTTTAGTGCTTATCATAACCTGTGTTACATCTTTACTGGCATTGTCACCCACCATATTACTAGCCGCACTTAACTTTGATTGTGCTGAAGTAACACAGCCTTTAATTTCGTTATTCAATTTATTTGACGTTATAGAAAGATTTCTGACTTCATCCGCAACAACAGCAAAACCTCGTCCTGCTTCGCCTGCTCGTGCTGCTTCAATTGCTGCATTAAGTGCTAATAAGTTTGTCTGATCCGCAATTTGTTTAACTTCTTCCAGAAATTTGAATATTGATCCCATTTCATGAGATAAATCATCCATTGATGCAACAACATCCATGCTGTGTTTACTGTTATGAATCATCGTGCTAACAAATTCATTAAGGACGTCTGATGTTTTGACTATAAAACCACCTATACTAACTAATTCTTCATCATTGTTTTCTGACTCACCATCTGTTTCACTAGTGTTATGTATATGTAAACGTCCAGCAAGATTACGAATTAACAGTGCCTGTGATGACACATCATCATTAATGCCATAAAAACTTTCATTTAAGTTCATCACAGAATTCGAAGTTAGATCTCTAACTTGTTCAAGTTCAATCTTTAGAGAATTCATTGATGCACCTATAGTGCCATTAACTTTACCAATGAGATTATGAATGGATTCTTTTGTTTCCTTTTTTTCAACCTTATTTTCAAAACTCACTACTGAATTTCCCTGTAATCGTTTTTCTCGACGACTAACCGTTACTAACCAGGTAACTAAAATAAAGAATGAAACAAATGCACCATTGCTAGCAGTTTCAAAAATTGATAAATACACCACACAAACCACACTTAATAGACAAGGGAGTAGGTAATACTTTAGTATTTCTCTGGCTTTAAGAATCAATAGATCCTTAAGATTTTTAAGACTCATCTTCAAAAATCTCCATGGCATTATAATGTTGTCCATAACACAGCTTATCGACCTGTTTTTACTAAAACTTTAAGAATCTTCAACATTATTCAAGGTTTTATGACAAATTTTTTACTGCAAATAAACTGGCCGTTTAAAACACAAAAAATAAATTACTAAAAAACCAAAATTAACTTCTATCCTATTGTTTTTATTTGTTTTTTCTGTTTTTTTTCTGGCGCCTATGCGGCCATAGCTGCACTTAAAGAAATCAACCTTTCGACTATTCTGTTAAGCGGCAAGATATCATCAACAGCTTCACGTTTTACGGCTTCTCCAGGCATTCCCCAAACAACACTACTACGTTCATCCTGAGCTATTGTAATGGCACCGGTTTGTTTCATTTCCAACAATCCTTCCGCACCATCATCACCCATACCCGTTAAAATAACGCCAATGGCATTTCGCCCAAGCTGATTAGCAACGGAACGAAATAAAACATTAACCGAAGGTTTATGACGATTAACTGCAGGGCCATCATTCAAACGACAAATATAACGAGCGCCACTTCTTTCAACTAACATGTGTCGACCTCCTGGTGCGATGTAAGCATGACCAGCCAGTATTTGTTGACCATCAGTCGCTTCACAAACTTTCATTGCCGACAACTTATCCATTCTCAAGGCAAAACTGGTGCTAAATTTTTCCGGTATATGTTGAGTAATAACAATACCGGGAGAATTAGCCGGCATATCTTCTAAAATTTCTCTGATTGCTTCTGTACCACCGGTAGAGGCACCGATAGCTATAATTGAATCCGTTAATTTGTAATTGCGTTTGCCACTATCAAGTTGCAATATTGCATCGGCAGAATGTTTTTTCTCAACTTTAAGATTCTGAATTTTATCTAATTCTTTTTTTCTTCTTACCTGTTTTGTTTTAATTTGTGCAATCGATGCAACCTTAACTTTCCCAATAAGTTCCTGAGAGTATTCTTGTATAGAATTACTAAAATCTATTTTTGGTTTAGTTATAAAATCAACCGCCCCTAATTCCAACGCATCTAAAGTTATCTCAGCGCCATCTTCAGTTAAGGTTGACACCATAACAACAGGCATAGGACGTAAACGCATTAAGTTACTTAGGAAGCTAATGCCATCCATATTAGGCATTTCTACATCTAACGTTAATACATCCGGATTTAATTTTTTTATTTTATCTCTTGCTATTAATGGATCAGCCGCAGTACCAACCACATCAATCTCGTTATCTGAATCAAGAATCTCTGACAACATTTTCCTGACCAGAGCTGAATCATCGATAACTAATACTTTTATTTTGTTTTTAGACATATTTTCTTTTGTTTATTAATGTTAATTAAAATAATTCAACATCACCTTCAATCCTGTCTTCTTCAATATGTTTTTTGTAATCTTTTTCACGATTAATCAACGTATCGTTATGCAATGAACGTAATTTTTTAACTTGAAGCCTACCTGTCTTTGGAAAATAACGTACTTTTCTAGGATAAATTTCACCCAGATCCTCTGTTGTTATGGCATAACCTTCTGTCTGCAAATAATTCTTTATAAATGAAATATTCTTGGCGCCAATGTCATTCATCTTCGCCATTATTCTTCCGCCGCCTGTAATTTTAATTTCGAAACGTTTTTTACTACCGCCATTTTTTAAAATTTCATTAACAAGATGTTCCATTGCATCGGAACCATAACGAGCGGCTTTATCTATTTCGTTATACTTCCAACTATCATCATTTTTTTTATTATTTTCGGGTAACATAAAATGATTCATGCCACCAATACCCAGTTTTATATCGCGAATACAGACTGAAATACATGAACCTAAAACAGTAGCAATAATTTCATCCGAAGTTGTTACGTAAAATTCACCTGGCAGTATTTTGACCATTTCCATGTTTAATTGACGACACCAAAAACGATTTATACTTTCAAAACCTGGAAGTATCCTATTAGTCTGGTTGCTTATCTTATGTACTGACTGTTGTTTTTTTGTTGACGAGCTAGTCACTTTACATCCCTTTAATTAAGCCGCTTTTTTATGAATCGTTTTTCCTAACAAGTTAAATCTTTCCGTTACTTTATAAAGACTTTCAGAATGACCAAGAAACATATGGCCATCATCTTTAAGGATATTTGCAAAACGATCAAATAACACACGCTGTGTATCTTTATTAAAATAAATCACGACATTTCGACAAAACAAAACATCAAACTGACCTTTCATAGGCCAGTCTTCCATCAAATTCAATTGTTTAAACGTAATAAGCTCTCTTAATTTTGGACTTATTTTAACTTCAGAAGAATCACCTGCTTCGTTCTTTTTTAGAAACCATTTCTTAAAACGTGCATCACTAACGCCATTAATTCTATCTTTTTGATAAATTCCTTCACTGGCTTTGGCGAGAACATTGGTATCAATGTCTGTTGCTAATATTTTTACATCCCAGTAATCAATATCAGGGATAGATTCGCGCAAGGTTATTGCGATCGTGTATGCTTCTTCACCAGTAGAGCATCCCGCAGACCAAATTCGTATTCTTTTTTCCTGTCTGCGCTGCTGCTGCAAATACTTAAGAACATTATTTCTCAAATATTCAAAATGATGTGGTTCTCGATAAAAGCTGGTTAAAT
>JBFIIJ010000253.1:0-4240 GCA_041601315.1 Gammaproteobacteria bacterium | reverse complement strand
CGATATTGAGAACTCTGATGTATTGAAAAGATTTAAATTAGAAAAAAATAAATATTTCGTGGTGAGTGCACATCGCGAGGAGAATGTTGATTCAAAAGACAGTTTGAATGAATTATTAAATACATTGAATAAGCTTGCTGTTGAATATAAGTTTCCAATTTTGGTTTCTACTCATCCTAGGACAAAACAACGGTTGGATGAAAATAAGCATGCAGATATGAATGAATTGATTAATTTCACTAAACCATTAGGTTTCATCGATTATATAAAATTACAGAAAGAATCATATTGTGTTGTTTCGGACAGCGGAACGATAACTGAAGAAGCTGCATTATTGAAATTTCCGGCCATAACCATCCGAGAAGAGCATGAACGCCCTGAAGGATTTGATGCTGGTGTTCTTATTATGGCGGGCTTGAAACATGAACGTGTATTGGAATCTGTGAAGATTATTAAAAACCAACAAGCAAAAGAAGAACACTTGTTTCAGCCTGTTGTCGATTATGAAATAGATTCTGTGTCTGAAAAAGCAGTGAGAATAGTACAAAGTTATGTTGATTATGTTAATAAGAATACATGGTCAACTTATTAAGTTTAGAAAGCATTTAATTAGTTGAAGATTTATTTTATTTCACAGTGGTATTACCCAGAGCCAGACGGTCGTGTTAGTAACCTGGCTGAGGAATTAGCAAACAGGGGCCATGATGTAACTGTAATTACGGCATTTCCAAACTATCCACATGGCAAGATTTATGATGGATATAAAATAAAGTGGCGTCAATGGGAAACAATAAATGGAGTTCGTGTTCTACGACTACCTATCTTCCCCGATCACAGTCGCTCTCCAATAAAGAGAGCTTTGAATTATTTCAGTTTTTTCCTGTCGCTTTTTGTGTTAGCACCATGGTTCATAAAAAAACCAGATGTATTTTGGGTCTATATGCCATTTATGGTTATCCCAGCGTGTTTTTTTAAATTTATATATAGTGCACCATATGTCTTAGAGATCACAGACTTATGGCCAGATACCATTTTCGCCTCAGGGATGTTAAAGGAAGGTTGCCTTTCCAGAATCTTAAATGCTGTTGCAAATATCGGGTATAAATATTCAGGAGCAATTACTGTGCAGAATCCCGGGTTTAAAACATGTCTCGTAGAAAGAGGAGTGAATGAAAAAAAGGTATTTATTGTTGAGAATTGGGCTGATGAGAAAATATTTAAGCCTAAAAAGTACGATCTCGATTTGGCTAAAAAGATTAATCTTCAAGAAAAATTTATTGTTATGTTTGCTGGTAATATGGGTATAGCACAAAATCTTGAAAATATAATCGAGTCAGCAATATTGTGTAAACAATATAAGGAAATACATTATGTATTTATTGGGGATGGAGTGTGTTTGGCTGAAACAAAGGATAAAGCACATAAGTCAGATTTGAAGAATATTAGTTTCCTAGGAAGAAAACCTATTAAAGAAATACCCATATTTTTTTCAATTGCAGATGTGTTGCTGGTTTCTCTTCGAGATGAACCGTTATACAAAATTACATTGCCTTCGAAAACACAAGCCTATTTAGCGAGTAAAAAACCTATCGTCATTGCAAAGAATGGTGAGGATGCCGAATTTCTTGAGAAAAATGGTTGTGCAATAAAATGCATTCCAGACAATCCCGCTTCGCTTGCTGACGCTATAATACGAATCTATAAAATGACAAATGAAGAACGTATTCTTATGGGTAATAAAGGGCTTGAGCTTTACAAAAAAAAATACGCAAAAAAACATCTTGTGGATAAGATGGAAAATATATTTTTAAAATTGTGTAGACAAAAATAGATGGGTTTGGATGATTATTGATTTTGCAAATTAACGTATTTGTAATACGTAATATATAAATTAACTGTATGCGAATATTAGTAACAGGAGCTACTGGATTTGTGGGATCTTCACTAATGCCCGTTCTGTCCAGAGCAGGTCATGAGTTGCGACTGGCTGTTCATAATACGCAAGAAGTAAAAAACGCAAGCATTAATAATAAGTTTCATAAAGTTAAGTTTGACTTACGTTCTGAAAATAATGATTACGATGTTCTTCTCAATGATATAGATATTGTCATTCATCTGGCAGCAAAAGTGCATTCTATGAATGACAATGGTTATGAAGACTATAAACGCATGAATTTTGTCGGCACTCAACGATTGGCTATTGAAGCGTCAAAAAGAGTTGTGAAGAAGTTTATATATCTGAGTACAATTAAGGTGAACGGCGAATTTAATAGTGCTAATGAGGCAGGGGAACTTATTCCATTTACTGAAAATAATGTTTCATTACCCGAAGACCCTTATGCCAGAAGCAAGTTTGAGTCTGAGTTATGTCTTAAGGCAATATGTGAAAATTCCAGTATGGATTATGTAATACTGAGGCCGGTACTAATTTACGGGCCAGGGGTTGGAGCAAACTTTTTTTCTTTAATAAATGCTGTTTCTAAACGACTACCATTGCCTCTTTCGTCAGTTGATAATAAAAGAAGTATTATTTATGTGAAAAACTTAGCTGACATGATTTTGACATTGGTGAATTGTACTAAAGGTGTGAATGGTACCTATCTAGCAAGTGACTTTGATGTCTCCTTCCCCCAATTACATAAAGAAATTGCCAAAAATTTGAATATTAAATCGCTATTGTTTCCGTTCCCGCTATCTATTTTAAAATTAGTTGGAGTGCTATTTGGCAAAAAGCAGGTAATTTCTCGTTTAACTGATTCATTATTAGCTGACAGATCAAAATTCATATCGGATTTGAATTGGCATCCACCATATAGTTTTTCTGAAGGTATAAAAGAGACCGTTGATTGGTATAAAAATAGTAAGTCGATATGATCTTTATAATTGTACTGGCATTAATATTACTATTGTCGATATTTACTACTGGGTTACTAAGAAAGTATGCACTAAGTCGCTCAGTTATTGATATACCTAATGAACGGAGTTCACACACAGTGCCCACACCGAGAGGAGGTGGGGCTACCATCGTGATTTTTATTTTATGGGTGACTGGGTATTGTTTTTTTTCTGATTTAATCACAATTAATATACTACTAGCATTAGGTTTAGGAATAATAATTGTTGCTATTACCGGATGGGTAGATGATCACAAGCATGTCCCGGCATTTATCAGGGCAATGCTTTACGGTATAGCTTCAACCGTATCAATTTATTACCTTGACAGTGAGTATATTATTTTTTCAAGCTCGCAGGAGTTGGTATTTAAATATGTACTGATTGCTGCAGCAGTAATTCTGATTGTATGGCTTATAAATCTATATAATTTTATGGATGGCACCGACGGATTTGCAGCGATACAAACAATTTGCACTGCTGCGATGTCAAGTTTCCTTTTTTATAGTGCGGGTCAGGAAGCTATGTTTTTAATCAGCGTTGTAATTGTGGTATCAACCTGTGGTTTTTTATATTGGAATTGGCCTCCAGCAAAGATGTTTATGGGAGATGTTGGGAGTTGTGTATTGGGATTTAGTTTTGGGGTACTTGCTATTATTGGCGAGATGACAAACTCTATTTCTCTGTCAATATGGTTTGTTCTTCTATCCGTTTTTATTTGTGATGCAACTTTCACCTTGTTATATAGAATTGCTCGGCATGAAAAGTGGTACGAGGCGCATAAGTCCCATGCGTACCAAAGATTAGTATCGCTCGGAGTAAGTCATAAAAAACTGGCACTTATATTTATTGCGATTAATATTATTTTATTGTGGCCACTTGCCTGGATTCTGCATCAACAAAAAATGTTAACACTACATATATTGGTTTTTGATATTTTGCTTATGGCCACGATATGGGCGAAAATACAGATGCATTTTCATCGCTCAAGAAAAATAGTAAATAATTAATGAATTATTTTATAAATAAAAAAAGATCTGTCATAGCTCATGATTATTCGATGGCTATGCTCGCTTGGCTGTTTTCATGGTGGCTGAGATTCAATCTGGAATTCCCGTATTTTAATTGGGAAATGAGCATTTATGTACTGCCATTAATTCTGCTTGTACAAGGACTTGTTTTCAATAGGTTTAAATTGCATAGGGGCATATGGCGCTTTGCCAGTTTGCCAGATCTCTGGAATATATTTCGCGCCTCAATTATAGGCACGTTTTCAATTGCGTTAGTGTTGTTTATTTCAATACGGCTCGAAGGTATACCGCGTACAGTACTTATTCTTTATCCAATT
>JBFIIJ010000252.1:0-4240 GCA_041601315.1 Gammaproteobacteria bacterium | reverse complement strand
GGGCTTCCTGTAAGTGAGATTTAAGTGAATTATTGTCATCGCTGTTATCGGCGCGACGAATCATGTTTGCATAGGAAGAGTTAATTTTGAGGTTGGGTATAGAGTCGGTATTCAGGTCAACTTTCCATACGCCTTTTACTTTTTTAACATAGACATCAGGCACGACATATTCGGTGCGAACTTCACTAACCTGATTGCCGGGTCTTGGATTCATGGATTGTATTAAAGCAACAACTTCTGTTAGCTCTTCTTTATCCAGCTTCATCTTGCGCATGAGCTGGTTGTAATCATGATTAGCTAGTAAATCTAAATAGTTGTTTACTAATTTCTTTGCTTCTTCCAAACGAAATATATCAGTGTCACATTGGTTTAACTGAAGCGTAAGGCATTCTTTTATATCTCTTGAAGCAACACCAACCGGATCCATAGCCTGAATCATTCTTAATACGGCTTCGACTTCTTCAACACCTACTTCTGCTTCTTCCAAATCATTATCATCAATAGCGGCAAGAATATCTTCCAGTGATTCGGTTAAATAACCATCGTCATCGAGAGAATCAATAATGGTCATGGCAATAACTTTGTCTGTATCTGATGTGGGAGTCAGGTTAAGTTGCCATTCGAGATGTTCACGTAATGTTTTTTCTTTTGAATCCTGATTTTCAAAACCATCGTAACTATTATCTGATCCTGTTTTAGTAAAACTGGGTGTACTGTCATAAACATCGTCCCAATTACTATCAACGGCAAATTCGTCCGGTATAGTGTCCTGATTCATTTCTGTCACTTGATCCGCTTTTTCAGCCGATTCTTTTTTGAGTTTTACTTCTTCGTTTTTACCCGGGCTCTCTTCCGATGATGTATTTTGTCCTTCGTCGACTTCCAGCATCATATTTGATTCAAGTGCATCTTGAACTTCAGCTTGTAGCTCAATGCTGGATAACTGCAACAGACGAATTGCCTGTTGCAGTTGCGGAGTCATCGTTAGGCTTTGGCCTATTTTTAACTGTAAAGATGCTTTCATATATTATTAAGTGTAACTTAAAATTCGCGTGTTTGTTGCAACCGCACAAACTAAAAATTTAGAGTGAAAACTCGTCTCCCAAATAAACTTCCCTGACTTGTTCGTTATTTAATATTTGTTCCGTAGATCCTTCGGCAAGAATCTTGCCATCATGCACCACATAAGCCCGATCACATATTCCTAATGTTTCCCGTACATTGTGGTCTGTAATTAATATGCCGATTCCGTGGTCGCATAGACGATGGATTAATCGTTGTATATCATTGATTGAAATAGGATCTATACCCGCGAAAGGCTCATCCAGCAACAAAAACCGGGGTTCAGATGCTAAAGCTCTGGCAATTTCAAGTCGGCGACGTTCGCCACCGGAAAGGCTCATGCCGAGGTTGTCTCTTAAGTGGGCGATATGAAATTCTTGTAATAATAATTCCAGACGTTGTTTAGCTTTATCCGGATTGTCTGGCAATCGCGTTTCCAGGATCGCCATTATATTTTCTTCCACTGTCAGTTTCCTGAACACGGAAGCTTCTTGTGGCAGGTATCCCAAACCAAGATGTGAACGTTCATCCATTGATAAACGACTGATTTCGCGATTGTCCAGATGAATAGTGCCATTGTCAGAAGGAACCAGGCCGACAATCATATAAAAGCTGGTGGTTTTGCCTGCGCCATTTGCACCAAGTAAACCAATCGTTTCGCCGCTTTGAACCGTTAAGCTGACATCAGAAACAACCTTTCTTGATTTATAAGATTTGGAAAGATGACGTACGGATAAAATACTCATAGCGATATGTCTAAAACAGATTAGCGGAAAACACTAATGTGCCGTTTTAGAAGGACACCTTAAAATTGATTGAATACAAATGCTTCGATCCCTTATTCTTGATTTTTCTTTTTAATTGTTATTTTAACACGCCCGTCTTTTTTCTTATCGGTCTTGCTGTCATTGTTCGTGCTCGTTGTTCTGGTCGAACCTTTTGCAATGACCTTGCTTAGTACCGTGTCATATTCTATCCGTTTACCACTCATGCGCGAGCCGTTCGGTTTAGTTACTAAAGCGTTGTCTATCAGGATAATGTAATCCTTTAATGCATAATACTCCATTTGTAATGCTTCGGCTTCATCATATGTTTTGCTGTTATCCGGTAGTTGTCTGTATGTAGCAGGCTTGCCTTGCATTATAACGAGTTCCATATCTCCATTTTCAGCAAAGTGAACAGTCATGGTATGGCCTGTCATGCGGATGCTACCTTGAGTAACGACAACATCGCCTCGATAAATAGTAATGCCTTTAAGATCATCCATTTCAGCCGAGTCTGCTTCAATTTCGATATCTTTTTGCTTGTCGGTAGACAATGCAAACGCGCCACTCATTGTTGACACAAGAATGGCGCCTAACAAATATTTTAGTGCGTTATTCAGATGCCGGTGCACTTGATTCAATTGTCGTCTGTACATTACTAAGAAACTCCATTCGTTGTTCTTGTAGAAAAGCGCGCATGCCGATAGAAGTGGTCGTTGATTTTTTACTGATCAAAGTAGCCGCTTTGTCGGTTTCTGCATATTTCTGATCAACAAGAACACGCGCATCTTCGGTTATTAATTCAAGTTTGAGTTCACCATCATCATCGTTTTGATGCAAATAAACATTTCCGCTTAACAGGATAACGTCATTGTTTGATGTTACCCAGCCTTTATCAGATCTAACATTAATCGGTTGTTTTTCCTTACGAAAAATTTCCAGTTTGGGCTCATGTAATTCTGACGTATTGTCATCAGGGTAGTGCGCCATATAGTCGGCATTTAAACGATTCTTGGGGGTGCCATCTTGATTCATTGTTAAGGTCGTAAAGTCTTCCATATAGTAATCAGGATAATGCGCCAACTTACTTAATTTTGTTATATCGTCCTCAGTCAACTGATCCAAAGCCCAGTATGTAAATCCGGCGATAATGACCAGTATAAGTGCCAGTTGCCATCTACCTGTAAACATAAACGTTACCTAGTAGTTGTTCAGGAAAGATAGGATTTGATCCGTTTGTCAAAATTACCCTGAGCTTTCATTATAAATTCACACACTTCTCTGACGGCACCTTGACCTCCGCGTTCTTCAGTGACCCAATCCGCGTTATCTTTAACCTCAGGCCTCGCATCAGCAACTGCAATAGGTAGCCCTACTTTTGTCATGGCAGGCAAGTCAATGACATCATCGCCAACATAAGCAACCTGCTCGTGTTGAAGACCTAGTTCATCAATGAGTTTCATTAATCTGGCCCCTTTGTCTGTTTCGCCTTGATAAACATATTCGATTCCAAGAGAGGCCATTCGTTCAGCGACGATTTTTGAAGAACGTGCGGTAATAACTGCAATATTGCAACCAGACTCCAGTAACATAACTAAACCATGTCCATCTCGTACATGGAATGCTTTATATTCATTACCGCTTTCGCCAAGTATCAGCCTTCCATCTGTTAAAACACCATCAACATCAAATACCGCAAGCTTGATGTCGGTTGCTTTTTTCATCAGTTCTTTTTTATCCATTAGACAACTCGTGCTCGTAACAGATCGTGCATATTTAAAATTCCAATTAATTTATCATTATCATCAACAACAACCAGTGCGTTAATGCTATGAGATTCCATTAGTGCGAGAGCTGAAGCGGCAAGCGCGTCAGCATGGATATTCTTGCCATTTTTTGTCATGACATCTTTAACATGGCAGGTTTTTACATCAATATTCGAATCAAGTGCGCGTCGTAAATCACCATCGGTAAAGATACCTAAAATATTATCTTCGCCATTAACAATCGTGGTGATGCCTAAACCTTTTTGTGACATTTCAATCAAGGCTTCAGTTAATAAAGCCTCTTCCGAAACTTTTGGAATGCCATCGCCAGTATGCATAATTTCGCTAACATGTAATAACAGACGTCGACCTAATGTACCGCCAGGATGTGATAAAGCAAAATCGTCTTCACTAAATCCTCGTGCTTCAAGTAAGGCGATGGCTATTGCGTCACCCATTGCTAAAGTTGCTGTTGTACTTGCTGTAGGCGCCAAGCCCAGCGGGCAAGCTTCTTTGCTAACGCTAATATCAATATTTATAGTTGCTGATTTTGCTAACGTTGATTCTGAATTGCCGGTAAGAGAAATCATCGGCGTGTTTAATCTTTTAATAACGGGTAATAAGGCAACTACTTCATCTGTTTCGCCG
>JBFIIJ010000251.1:0-4244 GCA_041601315.1 Gammaproteobacteria bacterium | reverse complement strand
TTCGTGAACAATAATTTCCATGATATTAGGTCCTACTTCATGAAAAGTACTGTAATCAATTTCATCAATAATCATCTATTTATTTCCTCCTTATAAAAATCAACTCTTGTAATTCAACTGGCACAGTTTGTGCCGCCTACCTGGAGAAAAGAATTGGTTTCAAAGTAAGTATAGTAAGAAATTTTGAGAGTAATTCTAATTGTTAATGGTTCATTTTGAATGCTGTCAATTCATTGACGTGACATTAATTAAGCATACTTAAGTCATTAATTAATCTATAAAAAAGGTAATGGCATAGGCCTTGCTAAATGAACAGTACAATCAGTATGGAGATTTATACATGGCAGACGGAGACGAAGTAGAAGGAGGAGTAGAAGAAGGTAATGAAGTTGGTAAGAAAAAATTACCAATGAAGTTAATCATTATCGTTGCTGTAGTACTTTTGCTTGGTGGTGGCGCGGGTGCTTTTTTCATGATGGGTGATAAAAGTTCAGAAGATGTAGCAGCAAATGAATCCGCTGATACATCAGAAGCCGCAGAAGGTGATGAAGGTGCAGAAGGTGCAGAAGGTGAAAAAATATCCGAAGCATATTACTTTTCTTTAGACCCTCCATTTATCGTAAATTTTACCGGAAAAAGTCGAGCTCGATTTTTACAAGTAAGTATTGAAGGTATGACCAGAGATGGAACTGTGAAAGAAGATATTACTAAACACCTTCCACAAGTCAGAAATAATCTTGTTCTATTATTAAGTAGCAAAACTTACGATGAATTAAACAGTGTTGAAGGTAAAGCTACATTACGTAAACAAGTCTTGAAGGAAATTCAAAAAGTACTTGAAGCCGAAACAGGAAAAGAAGGCATTGAAGACGTTTACTTTACCAGTTTTGTAATGCAATAGTTTAATAGTGATTATTAATTATGGCTGATGATATTTTATCACAAGACGAGATAGATGCTTTATTAACAGGTGTCGATGGTGGTGATGTTGATACAGAGGACGACAGTTTAGTCGATGATGGTGAAGCACGAGCTTATGATTTTAGCAGCCAGGATAGAATTGTACGCGGTCGTATGCCAACACTGGAAATGGTTAACGAGCGTTTTGCAAGAAATTTTAGAATAACACTGTTTAACTTTCTTCGTCGATCACCAAGTATATCGGTTGAAGGCATACAAATGACAAAGTTTGGTGAATATATTCATAGCTTGTTTATGCCTTCAAATCTCAACCTGGTCAAAGTTAAGCCATTGCGTGGAACAGCCTTGTTTGTAATGAATCCAAAATTGGTTTATTCGATCGTAGATACATTTTTTGGAGGTGATGGTCGATACCATACCAAGATAGAAGGTCGAGATTTTACTAATACTGAAATGCAAGTTGTAAAAAGTATTTTATATAAAATATTTATTGATTTGAAAGAAGCGTGGTCTCCGGTTTTAAAGCTTGAATTTGAGCATGTTGGGTCAGAGGTCAATCCACATTTTGCAAATATCGTTACTCCTAGTGAAGTTGTTGTAGTTTCAACCATACATGTTGAATTAGACAATGGTGGTGGTGATATACATTTGACCATGCCTTATTCAATGCTTGAACCTATACGAGAACAACTTGATGCCGGCGTTCAAAGTGATTCATCTGATGTGGATTTAAGATGGATAAATTCACTCAGGGAAGAAATCAAATCTGCTCCCGTACAAATATCAAGCACATTAACTGAAACGACTATTTCCTTACGCGAACTTAAGAGTCTAAAAGTGGGAGATGTCATTCCCGTTGATGTGCCTGACTTAGTTGTTGCTGAAGTAGAAGGTATCCCTGTGTTTCGTGGTCAGTATGGTCTTTCAAGAGGAAGTCGGGCGATAAAAGTTGTCGAAATGATTCGTCATGATACAGCGCCAAGTCCAATTAAATATTTACAGGAGCAAGCTAAATGACAGAAGAAACTAACACGGCTGAAGATGCCGGCGATGATTGGGCGGCTGCTATGTCTGAACAAAGTGATGCAGAATCGTCCGCAAACAGTGAATTACCAGAAGCGCCATTAGAAAATCTGACGCCAGATAATAAAGGCAATGGCGAACCGGCAAATCTGGAAGCGATATTGGATATCCCGGTTTCTTTATCTGTTGAAATTGGACAAACAAAAATCAGTATTAAAAATTTATTGCAATTAAATCAGGGGTCCGTAGTTGAACTCGAACGCCTTGCCGGCGAGCCACTTGATGTAAAAGTTAACAATACTTTAGTTGCACACGGTGAAATTGTAGTGGTGAATGAAAAATACGGTATACGACTAACGGACATTGTGAGTACGCATGAACGTGTCAAAAAATTACAGTGATAAATGTTCAGGTCACCGATTTATAAAATTTAGTAAATTTGTATTATTTCTAATTTCACTACTTTTCGTTTGTATCAATGTTGGTGCAACTGAACATATAACAACCTCCGCTTCGACGATTAATCTATCGGACTACTTTAAAGTGTTGTTTGGTCTGGCATTCGTCATTGCTTTATTTCTGGCAAGTATTTTTCTATTTAAGCGCTTCGGTAATGGGCCTATGGCAGGTCGTGGACAGATACGTCTTATAGATGGGTTACATTTAGGAAACAGGGAGCGTCTTGTGTTAGTCGAATTAAAAAATAAACAGATATTGCTCTCTATTACTCCAGGACAAATTAATAAACTGGATACGATTGACATTAATCATTCAATAGAAACAACAGATGCGTAAACTACTTTTTCTTTTATTGCTTATCCCGTGCGTCACTTATGCTCAGCCAGGTCTTGATGTTTTAACTGTGATTGATAATCCGACTGGGGGACAAACTTATAGTTTAAGTCTCAAGATATTTTTCTTGATGACAGCCTTAACATTGTTGCCTGCGGCATTGTTAATGATGACTTCTTTCACGAGAATTATTATTGTGCTTGCAATATTGCGACAAGCTTTGGGAACGGCACAAACACCGAGCAGTCAAATTCTTATAGGTCTGGCTTTGTTTTTAAGTCTATTTGTAATGACGCCAGTAATCGATCAGGTATATCAATCATCAGTTCAACCCTATCTAAGTGAACAGATAACTGCTCAAGAAGCACTTTCTCTTGCCGAGATACCTATTCGTGAATTCATGCTCGCACAAACGCGAGAAACTGACATTGAATTATTTGCGTCAATTTCCGGCAATGAAGATATTGTAACTGAAGATGATATTCCCTTTACGTTAATTGTACCGGCGTTTGTAACCAGTGAATTAAAAACAGCATTTCAAATTGGCTTTATTATATTTATTCCATTTCTAATTATTGACCTTGTTGTTGCTAGTGTTTTGATGTCGATGGGTATGATGATGTTGTCACCTTTGATTATTTCTTTTCCATTCAAATTAATGTTGTTCGTGCTGGTTGATGGCTGGGCATTAATTATGGGTACCTTGGCCAACAGTTTTTATTTCGCATGACACCGGAACTCATTATTCAAATAGGACAGCATGCTTTATACAACCTGACTGTATTGCTGCTTGTATTGTTAGTGCCGGCATTAATAACAGGTGTTTTGATAAGTATGTTTCAGGCAGCAACACAGATAAATGAAATGACATTAAGTTTTATACCAAAGTTATTAATTACTTTATTGGTGTTGGTCATAGGTGGTCCATGGATGTTGAGTTTAATAACAGAATACACATTGAAGTTGTTTGAAAGTATTCCGGGACTAATAGGCTAAACGATAAGAATAAGAGCAATTAAACGTGCTTACAATTACAACAAATGAAATGGTTCAGTTGGTACAAATGTGGCTTTGGCCATTCTTTCGTATTGCTGGACTATTAATGACCGCGCCGATTATAGGCACACGAACTGTTCCTGTTCGTATCCGCATTATGGTTGCTGTTTTAATTACAGCTGTGATTTTTCCAGTGCTTCCGGATATTCCGAACGTTGATCCAGTTTCAGCTGAAGGTATTTTAATATCAATAAAACAGGTCATGATTGGTGTCTCGATGGGTTTGTGCATGAGAGTAGTCTTTGTTGCTCTCGAAGTAGCAGGACAAGCTATTGGACAATTAATGGGATTGATGTTGGCATCTATGGTTGACCCAACTAACGGTAATCAGGTCCCTATTATCGGTCAGTTCTATCTTTTACTGGCGACATTATTGTTTCTTGCTGTCAATGGACACTTAATCATGATTAGTGTTTTGGCAGAAAGTTTTAACAGTATGCCGATTGGTACTG
>JBFIIJ010000250.1:0-4254 GCA_041601315.1 Gammaproteobacteria bacterium | reverse complement strand
CCAGCACATCACCTATCTCAGCCACAAGTGATGGCATGAACTTTCCACCTTTCTTAAAGTAACCACCATGTGGGTCAAACACACTTCGCAATTCTTCAACTAGAAAAGTAATATCACCTCCTTTGCGAAATACTGCAGAGACAATACGGGTTAATGCAACTATCCATTGATAATGATCCATGTTTTTGGAATTAATAAACATTTCAAAAGGTCGACGCAGTTCATTATCTGTCCCTTGATTCAGGATGATGTCATTAATCGTGACATATAATGCATGCTCAGATAAAGGAGTTGTAATTTTATATGATGATCCTTGAAGTATTTCTGGACGCTCCAGTTTTTCATGCATCTGTATTACATTATTTAGATCTTCAGCTCGCCTGTTGTTATGATTTTCTGGAGAGAAACTTTCTTCAGTATTTTCTTTGACAACATCATATTCGGTAATTTTTTTATCTATTTTGATCGCCATAATATGCCCTCAAACTAAAATTTTCCGTAATAACCTTCTTTTAATGCATCGTATAAATTTGCAGCCGTATGTTTTTCTCCATCGTATTCAATTTCTTCGTTACCTTTTACTTCAACAACATCACCATTCTCAAGCGTGAATTTATATTTTGTATTTTCCAGATCTTCGTCTTTAACAAGAACACCCTGAAAGGCTTCTGGATTGAAGCGAAAAGTCGTACACCCCTTTAATCCTTGCTGATAAGCATAGCGATAAATATCTTTAAAGTTTTCATAATCATAATCTGTTGATACGTTGACTGTTTTAGAAATTGATGAATCAATCCACTTCTGTGCAGCAGCTTGAATATCGACATGTTGTTTTGGCGTGATATCGTCACTTGTTACAAAATAATCCGGCAATTGCTCTTCAAGCTTACTTGTATTAGGTGTTGCATTTGGATTAATCAGTTCACGATATGCTAAAAGCTCATATGAAAAAACATCGACTTTTTCTTTTGTTTTTTTACCTTCCCGAATAATGTTACGTGAATATTGATGTGCAAAACTTGGTTCGATACCATTACTTGCATTATTTGCTAATGATAATGAAATCGTCCCCGTTGGCGCTATGGAACTGTGATGAGTAAAACGAGCACCGTTTTTTTCTAATTCATCAATTAATTCAGGTTCGATTTCATATATCTTCTGCATATAACGACTATAACGTGTGTGCAGCGTTGCTCCTTTGACTTGCTGGCCTGTTCGATATCCATCATCTTTCATTTCCGGTCGTTGTCGTAACATCTCATCCGTGACTTCAAACATCTCATTCATGATTGGTGCCGGCCCCTTTTCTATCGCTAATTCAAGCGCTGCTTGCCAACCGGTTATTGCCAGATTTCGACTAACCTCTTCTGTAAATTTTATTGCTTCTGGATCACCATACTTGATTTTTAACATTGTTAGTGTCGAACCAAGACCTAGAAAACCCATGCCATGACGACGTTTACGCATTATTTCATTTTGTTGTTCTGATAACGGTAATCCATTTATTTCAATGACATTGTCTAGCATGCGAGAAAACACACGTACAACTTCCTTAAACTTTTCCCAATTGAATTCAGCGTTATCGCTAAATGGGTGTAAAACAAAATGTGTTAAGTTAATTGAACCGAGTAGACATGCACCGTTAGGTGGTAAGGGTTGTTCACCACAAGGATTAGTCGCACGAATGTTTTCACAAAACCAGTTATTGTTAAACTCGTTAACTCTATCGATCAGAATAAAACCCGGTTCAGCATAATCATAGGTCGACACCATAATCGTATCCCACAAATGGCGTGCAGGTAACGTTTTATATATCCTGCATACCACATGCCCATCTGCATTTGATATATAGTCTTCCTGTACTGGCCAATCAGTCCAGACATATTGTTCCGTATCATCAAAATCTAGTTCATCTTCAAACGCTTCTTTTTTTAGCACCGGAAAAATCAATTGCCACTGATCGTCATGTTCAACAGCTTGCATGAATTCTTCTGAAATAAGCAGGGAAAGATTAAATTGTCTCAAACGACCGTTTTCACGTTTTGCACGGATAAAATCCAGGACATCAGGATGACGGATGTCAAACGTTGCCATTTGTGCACCTCGACGACCACCGGCAGAAGAGATGGTAAAGCACATTTTGTCATAGATATCCATAAAGGACATTGGACCTGAAGTATAGGCGCCAGCCCCTGCCACAAACCCACCTTGCGGTCGCAGTGTGGAAAATTCATAACCAATTCCACAACCTGCCTTTAACGTGAGGCCGGCTAATCGCAATTTTTGCAGGATATCATCCATAGAGTCATGGATAATTCCAGATACGGTGCAATTTATGGTAGATGTGTGGGGTTTATATTGTTCTGCTCCGGCATTGGATATAATGCGCCCTGCTGGAATAGCACCATTTTGAAGAGCCCAAAGGAACCTATCAAACCAGAAATTGTTTTTTTCTTCATCTTGCTCAAGATCAGCAAGGGTACGCGCTATGCGAATAAAGGTATCATTAATCTCTTTATCGATAGCTGAACCCGCTTTGTCTTTTAAACGGTATTTTTGATCCCAGATATCGATTGAAGTTGGCTGAAAGGGAATTTTACTTCCGTTTCCGGAATCAGCTTTTAACGGCTTTGTAGATTTAGAATTCATCCTATCTCATGCCCAAGAAAGACAGGTGCCACTATACTGCTGAAAGAGCAGTCCAGTTTTATGGTATAAATTTACCTTAAAAAATGAAGGCATTAGTGTTGCAGTCACTATTTGTCAAGTTACGAAAAATTGGAGTCTGAGTTTAATTCATAACATTTAGTGATTACTTGATCCAAGTCAAATTACCAGGCTTATTAATTTTGATTTAATAAATATACAATATAAATCAAAATATTTTGATTTTCTGTTCAGTCTAGGCTGAATAATCTTGCTACCATAGCCAAAGAATAAACCTTAGAAACCTAAAGAATGAAAATGTAGACATGTCCATGTTTAATGTAAAAAATCTCCAATGCCTACGCCGAGATAATATCCTGTTTCAGGCTCTCAATTTCAGCCTTGAGGACGGTGGTTTATTGCAAATTGATGGCGTTAATGGCAGTGGTAAAAGCAGCTTATTACAGATGTGTGTAGGTCTAATACAAGCAACTGATGGTGAAATCACATGGAACAGTGAAAATATAACGAACTTGCGCTATCAGTTTCAGTCAGACATTACATATTTCGGTCATACAAACGGTGTAAAAGCCGGATTAACCGCATTAGAAAACATGAAAGTCATGCATGCCCTGTCCGGCTTTAAATTAAAAATAGATTATTCGCGCATACTGAAACAAATTGGTTTGGCTGGAATGGAAGATGTATTACTTAGTCGCATGTCAGCAGGACAAAAAAGACGAGTCGGTTTAACCCGAATTTTTATGGCGTCATCAAAATTATGGTTACTTGATGAACCTTTTAATGCGCTTGATAAAGAGGGCAAAATAATTATTGAACAATTAATTGTGCAACATTGTAAATCAGGCGGCATGGTTATTTTTGCCACACACCAAACCATGGAAATTGATGGTTATCCATTACAGCATATTCATTTGGGCCAAAGTAATTAAACGATACGTCATGAATGAATATCTAAAAATATTTTTTATCATCTTGCAGCGAGACTTAACACTCTCTTTTCGTAACAAGGCAGAGTTTATTAATCCTTTAATGTTTTTTGTCATCGTTATTATTTTATTTCCTTTAGCATTCGGATCAGACTCAACTTTGCTAAAGCAACTCACATCCGGAATTATCTGGGTCACAGCATTACTTGCGACCTGTCTTTCACTGGAGAGTATTTTTCGTTCGGACTTTGAAGATGGATCTATCGAACAATTAACGTTGGCAAGATATCCATTAACATTACTGGTTTCGGCAAAAATCACTGCGCACTGGTTGATATTTGGTGTTCCTCTGATAATCATTGCATTACTAACCGGTTTTATTCTTGCTTTACCAAATCAAACTATGATCGCGCTTTTTATCACCTTATTACTCGGCACTCCTGTTTTAAGCTTAATTGGCGCAATTACGGTTGCCTTAACAATTGGATTACGAGGTGGTATGTTACTCAGCTTATTAATTTTACCCTTATATATACCGGTACTTATTTTTTCCATGCTCGCCGTTCAAAACGCTACTGTAGGACAATCTATCGCTGCTGAAATCTACTTTTTATCCGGCATGCTGGTATTGGCCATCACTCTAGCACCCATTACTACT
>JBFIIJ010000249.1:0-4259 GCA_041601315.1 Gammaproteobacteria bacterium | reverse complement strand
GAAATCTGTACATAACAAAAGAAATCTTTATGTCACTAATATGAATGGTGATTATCTTGTGCATCCTAAAAAAGAATATGAATTCAGTTTTGAATTTGGAAATAATTATACTATTTATAATGAATTTCCTGATTTAATCTCAAACTCGGATTTCAAAAATAACACGGAAATTACTAGCAAGGAAAACAACAATAATAAATCACTGATAAATTATTTTGAAACAAGTCTAGGTGAGTATTCAAAGAAGCGTATTGGTATTTCCGTTAGTAGTAATTTTGAAAGTATTATTATTACGGCTAAAAATAACAATCACACATTTTTAATAACTGCTCTACTTATTATTGGTTTTACTCTGGTTATTGGCTGGTTATTCTCAAATTCACTTGCAGCACCTTTAACTTACATTGCCAAGCTGGTAGTAAATTATTCCGTAGGTGAGCCGATTTCAAACTTGCCCGTAAAAGCCAATGGCGAAATAGGCGTTCTGGCAAGATCGTTTAATAACCTGATTTACGATGTCAATGAACGAACCAAACGACTTCAAGCACAAATAAAATATTCCAAGGGAATAGAACGGGAAGCAATTGAGGCAAAAGAAGAAGCTGAGATTGCTAACAAAAGTAAAAGTGAATTTCTGGCAACAATGAGTCATGAAATACGCACACCAATGAACGGCGTACTCGGAATGTCCAATATATTACTTGATACAAATTTGACGCCTGAACAACGTGATTACGTCAACAGTATTAATACTTCCGGGAATGCCTTGTTAAATATTATTAATGACATTCTTGATTTTTCAAAAATTGAAGCCGGCAAACTGGATATTGAACCCATTACATTTGATCTCAAATCAACCCTGTTTGAAATGGTCGATTTATTATCTGTTGCCGCAGAAAATAAAAAACTTGAGCTCATAATAAATTTCCCAACCGACATACATCCGACAGTTATTGGAGACCCCGGCAGAATCAGACAAGTTTTAATGAACCTTGCTGGCAACGCTATCAAGTTTACAGAAGCCGGTCACGTTTTAATCAACACTGAATGCATTCATCAAACCGACAAAGAAATAACGCTTAAATTTTCTGTTGAAGATACAGGAATTGGTTTATCAGATGACGCGAAAACAAAATTATTTCAGGCTTTTTGCCAAGCCGATGCATCAACCACTCGCAAGTATGGCGGGACTGGCTTAGGTCTTGCCATTTGTAGGAAGCTTGTAGAATTGATGAACGGCACAATAGATATTGAAAGCGAAGTAGGAAAAGGTTCAAAATTCTGGTTTGAATTAACCTTGCCACTTGCAGAAAACAATAACACTTCTTTATCAACTGTCACTCCAGATATAAACAATACACGAATTCTTATCGTTGATGATAATCAAATTAACAGAAAGATTTTGACAGAATATTTAAAGTCATGGAAACTTCAGTCAGATGCCGTTACATCAGGATTTGAAGCCATAAATGTCTTACAAGAAGCCTCAAAACAAAAGAAGCCTTACGACATTTTACTGACAGACTTTAATATGCCGGAGATGAACGGAGAGCAATTAATAAAAGCTATCATCAACAATCCTGATATTGATAAACCAGATTTTGCATTATTAACTTCCTCTGGCAATCGTGGCGAAAGTAAATATTTTGAAGATGCCGGCTTTTCTGCATATCTCATTAAACCAGTCGACCCGAGTATCTTGCTGGATATGTTAATGCAAATAATTCAACGTAAAAATATGGACAAGACTGAATTGGGAATAATCACTCGACATTCAATCGAACAAGTAAAATTTAAATATAAAATAGATGACAGGAAAAATCCGACAGGAAAAATAATTCGCGCCTTGCTTGCAGAAGATAATATCGTGAATCAAAAAGTTGCCGTTAAACATTTACAAAAATTAAATTGTATTGTTGATATTACTTCCAACGGTAAAGAAGCCGTCAACATGGTTAAACGCTTTTCATATGACTTAATATTTATGGATTGCCAAATGCCGGAAATGGATGGCTATGAGGCAACAAAAGCAATTCGCAACTATTTCAACTCAAAAGGTACTCGCACACCAATTATTGCCATGACTGCTAATGCTATAAAAGGCGATAGAGAGAAATGTCTGGCTGTAGGTATGGATGATTATATTTCAAAACCTATCAACAAAAATAAACTGCGTGAACTAGTAGATAAATGGTCAACTGCACCTACCAATAAGATTGCTGTTTAGTTATAACCAGATAAACTTCTACACTATTCCCCGATTAATATTCAGAGTTACATTTGATCGAAATAAATAATCGACCTTTAATACTTGCTGAATTCTATATTTAGCACATAATTAAAACATACCAATAAATGGAGTGTATATGTTATGTCGATCGAAATGCTTATTAAGTTCTTTGGTTGGTGTTCGGTTTTAAACTTCGCACTATTATTATGGTGGATTTTCTTTATGACCTTTGCCCATGACTGGGTTTATCGTATGCATAGCAAATGGTTTTATCTGGAACAACAACGATTTGATACGATACATTATGCTGGCATCGCTTTTTATAAATTAAGTATTATTATTTTTAATGTTGCACCGTACCTGGCTTTAAGAATAATTACCTAGGAGACAATCATGAGATTATCAATCAAAAAATTTGCCTTAAGCTGTAGTATTCTCTGGGGTCTGGCTATACTAATTGTCAGTACAGCAAATATGATTTGGCCGGGATATGGTGCTGTATTTCTAACTGTTATCTCTTCAATCTACCCCGGTTATGAAGCAATGCAAGGCACAGGAAGTATAATAGTAGGAACACTATACGCTCTTGTTGATGCTGGGATAGGTGGAGCTGTCTTTGCGTGGTTATATAATTTTTTGCCCGACTAACAGTAGCTCTCATTTAGCCTATATAAATTAGGTGTTTGAGTGTTTAGGAAGAACTTGAAGAATACCTTCACTGTTCTCGTCTTTAGCAAGATCATAAATATTCTTGCCATCATTGTCTTTTAATTCTGTTTTTGCGCCACGCTTTAATAACTCTTCAACCAAAACAACATCTCCTGCTTTAGCCGCCATCATTAAAGCAGTTTTTCCGCGATCATCTTGAAGGTTCGCGTCAGCACCCGCATCTAATATTGTTATTGCAACATCACGTTGACCATAGCCTGCTGCCCACATTAATACAGTCAGATCATGTCCATATTTCTCATTGATATTGCCTGTCTTACTTAACAAGAGTTTAACAATTCCCAAATTACCATTTGCTGCTGCATAGATAAGTGCTGTTTTCCCGGTATTATCAACAATATCTAACCTAGCATCATGTTCTAATAACAATTTAACAACTTTAATATGTCCGCTATAAGCAGCTTCAGATAATGCTGTCACTTTTTTTAAACTATAATGGTTTATTTCTGCATCATGTTTTAATAAGTATTCCACAACATTTATATACCCGCCTTTTGATGCTTCCATTAATGAGTTTCTACCTCTGGTATTGACAAGATTTACCGCAGAATCCAGTTTAATAAGATACTTAACCAACTCTAGATTTCCTGATTTAGCTGCATAAATAAGCGCCGAATTGCCAAATCTATTCCTTGCCTTAACGGATGCACCTTTGCTGATTAATTCCTTAACTTGTTCGATATTTCCTTCTTTAGCTGCATCAAATAAATTGAAATTCAATTCCCGAAATTCATCAGCATGTACAAAAGTTGAATTTAAACATAAAACAAAAATCAGGCGACTTAATAATTTTTTAAATTTAATCATGATTAATACATACTCTTTATAGTGTTATTTATTTTAATGAAGAAAGATATTTAGCAACGGCATTAATTTCTTCTTCACTAAATGTTGCAAACAATGAATTCATGGGCTGTGCATTTTTTCTTGTTTTATTTTTGAATGCCAGCATCGTACTCTTTAGGTAATCAAAATGTTGATTAGCTAGTTTTGGATTACGACTATCCCCGCTAAAATCACCTAGATGACATGCTGCACATTGGCCGGCATCGACTACTTTTTTACCTGCTGCTGTTTCATCCGCATTCGCCTTATAATCTTGTGCAGGCCATTTCTTTTCTGAAAAATATTCAGCCATTAACCTTAAATCTGCTTTTTCCATATTCGCGACAAGTGGCGACATAATTGGATTTTCACGTAAACCAGATTTGAAGTCTTTTAGCTGGACATACATATAGTAAAATTGCTGTCCCGCTAATATCGGATTAGTACTAATTTTCGAAGCTCCGTTTTCACCATG
>JBFIIJ010000248.1:0-4272 GCA_041601315.1 Gammaproteobacteria bacterium | reverse complement strand
CAGCTTGACGAAACCCGTTCAGACCGGTTTAATACGCGTCTTTTTTGTTCATCACAATTCAAAGGCCAGATAGCTCAGTCGGTAGAGCAGAGGACTGAAAATCCTCGTGTCGGTGGTTCGATTCCACCTCTGGCCACCATTATTGGTCTCATTTTTCCTCAAAAGTGACCTCAGAAGTTATACACCGAGGCGGTTGTATAGTAATTCACCTTTTTGACAGTATCTAACCATATAAATAGTTTATATATCTAATGGATTTAGAAAAAATCGAACAAGATTTGATAAACCTTTCAAAGAAGGTTAATGAAGAGTCTTTTATTTATGATTTTTTGACTGTTTACGGCCAGCCAAAAGCCACTATTACAAGATTAAAGAATTGCTAATAAAATCAATGCAATTCAATGATTATTTCTTTATCCATCATTTATCTATTTAATCGTAACAATTATCATGGATAAATGAATTTTCAAGAATCCTACTTGGATAATCGAACGCATATAGTGCGATTACTTTTGCCTTATGGCATGTATCCCAATAAATCAATATATACACAAGATAGTGCATTATTTATTAGTGATAACATTTGTTTCTCGGTTTCCCCCTATGTTAAGGATGAGGTTGAAAGCGATGAATACTATTCAGAGGTAGAGTGGGCAACTATCGCTGAGATAAAACTATATTCTTCAATAATGCTCTCTGTTGATAGAGAGTGTTCATACTTTTCAATGTACCCATTTTATTCTGCTCATTATTTAAATACGCCAGACTTAATTATTGACGATGATTCTATGCATGAAGTTAGTGATTGTCTGACAAAAGCTATTCAGTCTACTGGCAGATGGAGCGAAGCACATCAATTCATGTTTAAAAACATTTATCATTCATCATGTATTCCTACTCTTCCGCCAATATGCGGTGGAAAGGAATATTATCTCTGTAATGACGGCTTTAGAATAGAGTTACAAACTTTACTTTTTAAAGAGTTTGATTCAAGCAATCATTTGTTAGTAAGAGGAATAAGTACACTGATTAGAAGTGCCATGCTAGGACGTGCTGGTTTTACTGAAGAAGCAGCGGTAGCCGCTTTTATATCACTTGATGCTAGTTTTAATCTAATTTTGAAAAAGTTGCAGGCAGATGGGGTGCAGAATCCTTCATCTGAAGATGCGGCAAAATACATAGCGAAGGTTTTCTATACTGAAGCAACAAATAAATATTTTGACTATTATTATGAACAACGAATAAAAACTATGCATCCAAATTCTAGGTTTGGAATGTTTCCTCATGCGCCAATAATGGTAGATGATTTTTATGATCTCTACGATGCATTACTTGAAGTATATAATTTTCTTATTTGTGGTTATGTAAACCCCCGCTATAAAGAAGGACGTTGACAGTTTTTTGCTGGAACAAATACGTCTTTACCGAAAGCACACATGAAGTGAAAACTATAGGCCTCTATCTTCAAGACTTAGATCATCAAATTTAATAATTTGATTAAACTGGTTTTTTGCTCTCTTTGACATAATGGGCCACTGTTTTCGGAGACGATTAACAAATTCATGTGTAAAAAATGACTCTATTTCTAATAAATCAGCTGAGTGAGTACCTTTAATACAACTTATTGCTAAAACCACCAAGTAATCATTTACGATTGTGATCTGACCCAATACTTTTTTTTGTGTCGTCTTTAAAGGATTTACAATTTTGCCATCGTAATCTATTTTCCCTTTTATTTTTCTTAAGCCTACATATGTTGATGCTTGTTTTTCGCTATCAAGATTGCCTTCAAAAATATTTGAGACTGCTTTGCTGCAATTAAATGGAGCATCACTATTTCGCGCAAATCTAACTTGTTTAAATTCATGATTGTATATGTGCTTGATAAATTCTTGGTCATATTCGGGCGACCTACCATTAACTGCGTTATTCCATACATAATCTTCTAGGGCTATCGATTTACCTATCTCCTCCAAAGATAAAACGGATAGCAAATAAGCCGAAGGGTAAGATTTATTGTTAAATAGGAGAATTGCATCGTCATGTAAGCGTAATCCATTTTCAAATGATAGGGCCGACATCCGTTCAAATTTTTTAAGATTCATATTAATGCTGTAATCATTGAGTTCGAGATTACATTCTATCCTTTAGTGTAAAAATAGCATCCCCAGGGGGACGCCATTCATATAAAAGGTGGCTTATATACAGGTAAAAACAGTGAATAAAACTATGGTAAAACACAAGGATCATCCCTGGTCCTATATACCCAAAGTACACAGCCCTTATTCCCTACGAAACTTCCTTCATCGCCTCATTTATTACCTCCGATACTTTCTCAGAATCTATCGCCATAGAACTTACAGCAATATGACTGTATTTTGCTGTGATGCTAGATATGTATAAAAATTGGTTTTTGATTTAAATAATTTATTAATAAATGATATAAACTAAATCTAAGGAGGTGATGGGTTTGGTAGATTTAAAGCGCCATGTGTTGGAAAAGAAAATTGCCAAATATAGAAGCAAGTTGCAAAAGCGTATTCAGCACAATGACAGTACCGACATTCTATTTCCTGGTATCAAAAACATACCTACCAAAAATCAGTTTCTTGATATATGTGTCGCTTCAAAATACAAAACAGGTAGTCCACTTCATCAGGGTGGAATCCAATATCTTCTAGAATATCTGTTCCATACCTATAATGGAGTGAGGTCTGCCAGCGAAAAAGTTAAGAAAAATATCGAATCAACACATATTGGATATCTTGGCGCATATGATTTACCGTGGCTTAATTTATTAACTTCCTTCATTGTTGATGACATTCTGCATCAATATATAACTCACCTGAATTGGGATGATTTTGTAGAGGATGATGAACACAAGAATATCTTTATTCTAAAAGATGAGCAGGATTCAGATAAAAGTATAGCGATATTTATTAGCTGGTATGCTGACGATGACCTTAAAACTTTTAACTACCAAAATAATGAAATAATAGCGTCGTTTGGTTTTGGTGATTACATTGGTGCGAGATTTACAGATTCCGAATATAAAACAGACGATGTATTTTTTTATTCAGTAATTATATCTACTTACGATAATATTTTATATCAGCTAGAAAGAGAAAAGGTTGGAGTTTCGTCACATGTAAGGCATTACGAATCTGGCAAGATTGCACATATTAGAGAACATACTAGAAGAAAACCAAATTTTGAAAAACTTAAACTTAATGAATCCGAAGTAAATTATTTAGTTTATCGCGTGAAAGATAGTGGTGGTGTAGTACGTTATTATGGTGAAGGTAAGTTAGATAGACCTTCCCATGTTAATTCTGGTGTTTCGCATAATTACAAAATTAATGAGCATTATTTTACTAAAGGAAAAATGGATGTTGAAATTATAAAGGAGTATATAAGTAAGCAAGAAGCATTAACCATTGAAAAGTTTTTAATAAAATCTCATGAAGGGTCTGAGTTATGGAATATTAAGGACTACGAGCCAGACTTAGATAAATAATAGGATCATCCTTGATCCGTATGTATCCCTAAGAAGCCTCCTCAATCCCAAAGCCACTTATGTTATGAGCACTCTGTTGAACACGCTCAGCACTCAAATGCCCATATCTTTGTACCATACGAATATCACTCCATGCACCTAACGCTTGCAGATCATAGAGGTTAGTACCAGACTGCACATGCCAAGATGCCCATGTGTGGCGAAGCCCATGATAGCAAATTTTTACTCCAGCACGTTTACAGGCTTTATACCATGCAGAGTTGGTTACGCGATCGAAGGGTTTATTTTTGTATAGGAATACAAACTCACTTGGTTCTTTTGATTCCTCATTTTGACTTTTTAAATCCGATAGCAATTGAATAGCCTCGGGTATCAAAGGCACAGTAATAGGCCGTTTACCTTTGGCTTTCTCGGCATCGATCAATATCAACTTCCTATCAAGGTCAACCTCCGTCCATTGAAGTTGGGTAAGGTTCGAGCTACGTAATCCGCAATAAAGACACATCTTAGAAATGTTTCTTAGATGGATTGGTAACTCTTTAAGCAATCTATCTGCTTCTTCTTTAGTGAGCCATTTTTCAGCATTAATTTATGAAAATCTCGACTTAGGTAGACAGTTTATACTGTCATTTACCTATTTTGGAGTCGAGCGCGATGAATCGAAAAGCAGAACACGATATTTCTAGAAAGTTAAAAGTATTAAATCATGCAAAAGAGAACGGCAATATATCGAAGACCTGTCGTTACTTTGGGAT
>JBFIIJ010000247.1:0-4292 GCA_041601315.1 Gammaproteobacteria bacterium | reverse complement strand
GCTGGTTGGAATAGGCAGTCCTTCCTGAAGAGTTATGAAAGCGAAGAACAAGATAAAGACTGCCCCGTATTTTCTGGTAATTTAGGCTTGATGTCTATTGATGAACGTGAAGCTCTTGATATTGATGAATGGTCAACTGTTGATGTTATTGAAAAATATTTAATAGAAAAACGTAATTGTGAACCACATCAATGGTCTTATATCGATGGAACTACAATAGTTGGTGAATAAAATGAAAGGTGGATATAGTGGTAAGTTATGAGTATGTAGACACTTCTGTTGATGAAGAACATTTTCATCCGGGAAAAATTGTTGAGCTTGAACAAAAACTAGCCCGGGAATTTTTGTTAAAAGTTAAACATAAGAAGTCGATTGACCCTTGCCCTATATCCGGTGCATCACGAGATGAAATCTTATTTAAAAAATGGGGTTGGTCGTATGCGTTATCAGAAGATACGTGGTCAATCTCATTATCTTCATTTCCAAGTAAAGAAATAGTTAGTGATTATAATAAAAATTCAAAATTGTCAGAACTACGTGCATCAAAGGAATATCAGGAAATAGTATTAGAAAATCGACGGGATATTTGGGAAAACCAGATAGACTGGATTAAGGGACGAATTGACCGATATTTAGGAATAAAAAAATATCAATTAATCGACTGGGGTAGCCGTTATACGGGTTGGTTGGAATGTTTAAAGTCAGCTTCGTTTATAGATGATCTTTATGTGCATGAGCCGTTAGCACCCATACAAGAAGATATATTGACTGGTAATAATGTAGATGTTGTTTTACTTATAGATGTATTACAACGAGAAATTGAACCGGCAGAACTATTAAAAAAAATCTCGGCTTCTATCAAAAAAGATGGATTACTTATTATATTTTGTAGAGCTGGTTCTGGTTTTGATATCTTAACTCTTCGTGAAAATTCAGATAGTATTTTCCCGTTAGATCACATTGTTCTTCCTTCACCAAAAGGCCTTGAATTATTACTTAACGATAACGGGTATGAAATCCTTGAAATAACTACACCTGGTCTTCTTGATATGAAGATTCTTGAAAAGCAGGCTCATGAAGTGCCCAAAGACCAATACCTGTCCAGATATATTCTGCAACAAAATGATGACTTGCTTATTGAAAGAATGCAGGTTTTTTTGCAGAGGAATAACTTAAGTTCGCATATGAGATGTATTGCAAAAAAGAAATGATTTATTTATGACGTTTCGAACAGCGATAATAGGCGTTGGTAAGATGGGGAGGATACGAAAGAGAGAGCTTGATGCTCATTCTGGATTTGATGTTATTTGTCTATGCGATAGAAATAAAAGTATAGCAGATGAGTTTCCTAATCTGCAATTTTATACAGAATGGATTGATGTACTAAATTTAGACCTAGATGTTGTAATAGTATGTACTTTTAATCATATTGCCCCTGATATTGTTTGTGCCGCTCTTAAGAAAGGTTGTCATGTCTTTTGTGAAAAGCCTCCAGGTTGTAGTGTTGAAGATGTTGAAAGAATAATGCGTGCTGAAAAAGCCGCATCCAATAAAGTACTAAAATTTGGTTTTAATCATCGATTTCATAGTGCCGTTATGGAAGCAAAATCTATTGTTGAAAGTAATCGGTACGGTCAAATACTGCACGCAAGAGGTGTCTATGGTAAAGCGGGAGGACTTGATTTTAGTGAAAATTGGCGGTCAAACCCATCGCTTGTAGGAGGGGGAATACTACTTGATCAAGGCATTCATATGCTTGATTTGATGCAATATTTTCTTGGTGATTTTAATCAAATAAAAAGTTTCGTTGAAAATTTATATTGGAAAAATATAGCATTGGAAGACAACGCGTTTATTTTAATGAAAACTGACGAAGGTAAAGTAGCGATGATGCATTCAAGTGCTACGCAGTGGAAGCATAAATTTCTTTTAGAGATATTTTTTGAAAATGGCTACTTAACTATCAATGGTCTTCTGACATCTACCAGGAGCTATGGTGAAGAAAGCATTACGTTTGCAAAAAAACAATTTGAAGATGAAGCGCAAGCAATAGGGCGGCCTCGAGAAGAGACTATTTACTTTGATACAGATAATTCATGGGGTCTTGAGAATAATGAATTCTATGATCGCATCAATGGGAAAGTAGATAAACTCAATGGTAACTCGGAAGATGCGTTGAAAATTATGAAATTAATTGAAAAAATATATACCACTAATAATAAAGAAGAAAAATAAATTATATTTCAAAATGCTATTCATAAGTATTGCATGCATTAAAAAACATTAATCAATATTGTATTACTATCTTCAAGTATATGCATTCTTTTCTGTTGTAATTATATTTAATTATATCTTTATGGAATATGAATAATAATAATCAAGGGAGCGAAGTGGATATAGATAAATGTCTTTGTGTGTCAGTTATTGTGGCTACTAAAAACCGAGCGAAAAGTTTGAAAAGATTTTTAGTTAGTCTACAGAATTTAGTTTCACCACCACCGTGGTAACTTATTATTTGCAATAATGGCAGCTCAGATGAAACAGACTTACTCCTTGAAAGTAACATTAAAGATTTACCAGTTACAATATTAAATGAAGAGTTTCCTGGTAAAAGCAGAGCAATAAATAAAGCTTTGGCTCAGGCTAGTGGTGAGTTATTAGTATTTAGTGATGATGATGTTGTTGTTGACCCAAATTGGTTAGTTACGTTATATAATATTTCTAAATTATATCCTCAGGCTAATGTATTTGGAGGGAAAATAATTGTCGACATGTCTCTTTTGCCGCGTTGGTTAAAGAATGCCCCGAGAATGCATGGATTACTCACGTCAAAGCATAATAAAGGGGATTCTATAAAAACATATGGTGAAAATGATTATCCATTTGGTCCAAATATGTCTGTACGGAAAAAACTACTTGATGCTAAAAAAGCAATATGGCCTGAAGATGTAGGTCCTGGAACTGATATCCCACTAGGTGATGAAAGGTTATTTTTATATGCAGTAAGTTCGCCAAAAAATAATGATAGAATTTATGTCCCAGAAGCAATTGTTTATCACAGTTTAGAACTTGATCAAATATCTTTTTCAGGTGCATTGATACGACACTTCCAGATGGGTAAATCGGATGCTGACATTATGCAAAAAATGAAAGAAAGAAATATGGTGTATCCGTCAAATTTTCTTTTTTTAGTAAAGAAGATGTTAACAAGTAATAATGTTGCTGAAATAATATGTATTTTTGCACGGCTGTTAGGACATCAATATAGGTTTTAAATTAATATCTATTATATTTTAATAATTAAATGCAAAGTTATTCTTAATAATGTCCAGTAATAAAGAAAAAGAGTTCGATATTGAATATACCTCAAACTCAGACATATTAAATTTTAAAAAAATGATTTATTCAATGATTCATGATCTTAAGATATCAATTGAATTAGGCTGGCGAATCTTTGTGAGAAATATCAATGCAAAATATAGGCAAACATATTTTGGATATATATGGGCATTGTTTCCCCCGATAGTGACAACTATGCTTTTTGTTTTCTTAAAATCACAACAAATATTTAATGTAAAGGAAACAGTTGTTCCATATGCCGTTTATGTCTTAACAGGTATGGTGTTGTGGCATGTATTCGTGGACGCAGTTAATAGCCCTTTAAAAATAGCAAATCAATCTACATCTTTATTAACTAAAATAAATTTTCCCAGAGAAGCATTAATTTTAGCCGGCATTGGTGAAGTATTGTTCGATTTTTCCATAAGGTTTATTTTGCTAATAGCTGTTTTTTTCTGGTTTAAAATACCAATGCAAATAAACATTTTACTCTTCCCTGCTGCATTTATATCTCTGCTAAGTTTAGGACTGATGATTGGCTTATTGTTGTTGCCAGTTGGATTATTATATAAGGATATAGAAAAAGGAATGGCTTTTATCTTAACTGGATTATTTATACTTACACCGGTGATATACCCTGAGCCGACAACATGGCCAGCATCAGCTACTACCATATTCAATCCAGTAGCAACGTTGCTAATTACAGCTAGAGAAACACTATTAGTTGGTGAACTAACGCATTTTAGTAGTTATTGTTATATTTCTTTTTTCACTGCAGTATTTCTATTTATAAGTTGGTTTATATATCGATTGTCAATGCCCCATATAATTGAACGATTACATACCTAGTGTAATAAAATTAAATATGTCTAACGATACAATTCTTTGCGTCGACAATCTATCTAAAAAATATTGTCTGTCACTTAAGAAATCCCTCTGGTATGGACTAAAGG
>JBFIIJ010000246.1:0-4337 GCA_041601315.1 Gammaproteobacteria bacterium | reverse complement strand
ATACTCGAAGCCATTCGTATTCTTAAACTTGAAATGAAAACTCGTTTTTACCAAGCATCAACCTCAGAGCTTTACGGTTTAGTACAGGAAGTGCCACAAAAAGAAACGACACCTTTTTATCCTCGATCTCCTTATGGTGTTGCAAAACTTTATGCTTATTGGATTACGGTTAACTACCGTGAAGCTTATGGTCTTTATGCCTGCAATGGCATTTTGTTTAATCATGAATCTCCGGTACGGGGCGAAACGTTTGTAACTCGAAAAATCACCATGGCCTTAAGTCGAATTAAACATGGCTTACAAAACAAGTTATATATCGGTAATCTCAATGCAAAACGAGATTGGGGACATGCACGAGATTATGTAGAAATGCAGTGGTTGATGTTGCAACAGGATGAGCCAGAAGATTATGTAATTGCGACGGGTATACAGTATAGCGTTAGAGAGTTTATCGAATTTTCCGCTAAAGCGATTGATATAGAAATTAGCTGGAAGGGAAAAAATAAAGATGAAAAAGGCTATGATAGTGAAGGCAATTGCATTGTTGAAATTGACCCTCGCTATTATCGACCTGCCGAAGTTGAGAGTCTATTGGGAGATCCTACCAAAGCAAAAGAAAAACTAGGTTGGACACCAACAACGAATCTGCAAGAAATGATCGATGAAATGATGCACAAGGATATGCAGTTGGTCGAAAATGAAGTTCTTATAAAAAATAATAATTGAACTCAGTCTCATGCAAAGTGTTTCCCGTATTTATGTTGCAGGTCATAACGGTTTAGTTGGTAGTGCGATTTGCCGACAATTAAAAGCTAATAATTATAGTAATCTTATTGTACGTTCACACAGTGAACTTGATCTTTGTAACTCAGATGCAGTGGATGCATTTTTTAAAGAAACGCAACCTGAGTATGTCTTTCTTGCCGCTGCAGTCGTAGGAGGTATATATGCGAATGATACGCAGGCAGTTAGGTTTCTAAGAGACAATCTTTTAATACAAACACATGTTATTGAATCAGCTTATCGACACAATGTAAAAAAGTTAGCTTTTCTTGGATCAACTTGTATCTATCCTCGCGATTGTCCACAACCTATTAAAGAAGAATATTTATTAACGGGGTCACTTGAAGAAACGAACCAATGGTATGCTATAGCCAAGATTGCAGGCATCAAGCTTTGCCAGGCGTATCGAAAGGAATTTGGATTTAACGCTATTTCATTAATGCCAACTAATCTTTATGGGCCAAATGATAATTTTGATTTACTAGCATCACATGTCTTGCCTGCGCTAATTCGTAAATTTCATGAAGGTAAAATCGAAAATAAAGAATTTGTTGAAGTCTGGGGTTCGGGAAAGCCTTATCGAGAGTTCCTTTATATTGATGATCTGGCTGATGCTTGTTATTTCTTAATGCAAAATTACGATGATGAATCAATTATTAATATAGGTACAGGTCAGGACATCAGTATTGGTGAGTTAGCTGAACTAATTAAAGATATTGTTGGTTATAATGGCAAGATTGTTTTCGATGTTTCCAAACCTGATGGCACACCAAAAAAAGTAACTGATGTAACAAAACTCAATAGTCTTGGCTGGAAAAGTAAAACTACATTACAAAATGGTATAGAAACTACTTATGATTGGTATGTAAATAAATAGTGTAGTTTATTTTAATTTTCACATGGAAAGATTTGCATGAAACAGAAACAAGGACTCATTAGACCCTATAGTAGCATCTTGGCTGCAGTATTTAGAGGCACAGATATTATTATTGTTGGTGGAAGTCTCTGGCTTTTAACTCTCCTTTATAGAATTCCATGGCATGATCATTTTACCATTGCCGCATTTATAGCTGTTATCTTATACATTCTTACTTCTGAAATTTCCGGTTTATACGGGTCATGGCGTTTTTCCTTTATCCGACAGGAAATATCACAAGTGTTTGTTACCTGGTTTTGGGTTGTCTTCGGTTTATTAATTCTCGCCTACGCAACTAAAACGTCATCAGCTTATTCAAGAAGAATACTACTGACATGGATTGTTGTAGCACCAATTCTGTTGTCACTATTACGGGTCGCACTACGTAGTATTTTACATTCACTTCGATCCAAAGATAGAAATATCAGATCTGTCGCTATCATTGGGGCTGACCAACAAGCCATTCAGTTAGTTAATGAAATAGAACGGCTTTCGTGGATGGGATTGAGAATTATTGGTTATTTTGACGATAAATTTTCTTTGGGATACCGACCCATTCCAGAAAGTACTTTTGAAGTCATTGGGACAACAATGGATATCGTTGAGCGTGCTAGAAATAACGAATTCGATATTATTTTTATTGCACTACCCATGGATAACGAGTCAACCATTTGTAGTTTGATTGGAGAACTTTCAGATACTACTGCAGTAACCTATGTTATTCCTGATTTATTTATATCCGGTCTACTGCATACACGTTGGGGCTACATGGGTAACATTCCCTTTTTAAGTATTCACGACAGGCCCTTTAATGATATTGATGGTTGGGCAAAGCGCGCAGAAGATATTGTATTAGGCAGTCTTATATTAGCAATAATAACCATACCGATGTTAATCATAGCCATGCTAATAAAACTAACGTCCAAAGGCCCTGTTATTTTCAAACAAAAGCGATATGGTGTTTCCGGAAACGAAATAGAAGTATGGAAATTTCGAAGTATGACTGTTACTGAAGATGGAGAAGTGATTAAACAAGCTGAAAAAAATGACAGTCGTCTCACGCCATTGGGAAAGTTATTAAGAAAAACCTCGCTCGATGAATTGCCGCAATTCATAAATGTACTACAAGGTAAAATGTCGATAGTCGGTCCAAGACCACATGCTGTAGCACATAACGAGCAATACCGAAAAGAAATTTTCGGCTATATGCTACGGCATACAGTTAAACCAGGCATTACCGGCTGGGCGCAAGTCAATGGATGGCGCGGTGAAACCGACACCTTGGATAAAATGGAAAGCCGTGTTGATTACGACCTTTGGTACATTAATAACTGGAGTTTAATGCTCGATCTCAAAATTATTTCCCTGACAATTCTCAATGGATTCATCGGGAAAAATGCGTATTAGTAGTCTATTTAACAAGATTTAATGCACACATTTTAATGGTCGTTATTGCACGACAAGGCATTAGTCGGTACGCTCCACAGTAGATATAAAGAATATATTTCGAGAGCGATAAGAAACTATAAAATAACAATATTCTCAATAATTTATAATATAGCTAAATGGATTACGTTTATAAATCAAAAGGAAGTGTGATTCTACGAAAATATGCCGTTGTTTTTTTTGGCTTGGGCTTGTTTCTCTTTTCGAATGCAAGTTATTCTGCTCCCACTAAAAAAATTCAATTTAAAAAATCTCAAGCGCAACAAATTATACTCAATAAACTGAAAAGTAATGCTCAGGCAAAAGGCAGCACACGAGTCATTGTTGAATTAAATGTTGAAACGCAGCCGGTACAAGCATTGAAAAGCCGAGCGGCACGCATCGACCGCCAACAAAAGATCAAATCATCACGAGAACGATTATTACAGCGTATCCGACCAGTACTAAATGAACGAGTAAAAGAATTTAAGCATGTGCCTTTTGTTTCTATGGAGGTGGATGAAGCAAACCTGAATGTAATGTTGTCAGATCCAGATATTAAGGCTGTGTATGAAGATACAGTAAAAATTGCATCTTTAGCAGAAAGTTCACCGCTTGTCGGGGCAACAAGTGCATGTGTTGATGGTAGTTGTGGACAGGGGCAAACAATAGCGGTTTTAGATACAGGTGTTGATTCGAACCATCCATTTCTAAGTGGGAAAGTTGTCCACGAAGCATGTTATTCGTCAACAGATACTACTTATTCTTCTACAACGTTATGTCCAAATGGACAGGAAGTTCAGACAGGTACTAATGCAGGATCGCCGTGTAATAGCAGTATAATTGGCTGTGATCACGGCACACACGTTGCTGGTATTGCTACAGGCGATGGCACCAGCAGTGGGGTTAGTTTTTCGGGTGTTGCACCTGATGCTGACATCATGGCTATCCAGGTTTTTTCTTTATTTGATGGTGCTTTTTTAGGCGCATGGTCATCAGACATCATTGCCGCTCTCGAACATGTTTACGACCAACGAAGTAATTTTGATATTGCCTCTGTTAATTTGAGTCTGGGTGGTGGTTTATATACTAGTGCTTGTGATTTTGAACCTGAGAAGGCAGCAATTGATTTATTAGATTCGGCTGGTATAGCCGTTGTAGTGGCATCCGGAAATGATGGTTCGTCTGGTTCAATTAGTAGTCCAGCCTGTAT
>JBFIIJ010000245.1:0-4395 GCA_041601315.1 Gammaproteobacteria bacterium | reverse complement strand
TATTAAAAACATCGAATTAATGTTTCTTGATTTATCTCAATTTTTATCAAGATAATCTTATTCAAGTATGAGCATGATATACCCGTCTAGATTTAAATTTAAATCATCTTTTAAAAAATATTTATTATGTTGAAATATGCAACACATATTTAGTTTTTGGAAAAAACTTTTTTCATTAAATCTGTCGTTCTAGCTGCTGGATTTTGACGAATCAATTTTTCTTCATTTGCAACAAGACTAAATAGGCTATCTATTGCTTTGTCAGTAACATATTTATCCAGGTCAAGTGATTCAACATCGATAAATTTTGACATCACTCCCAAATTATCGATTAACGCTTTATAATTTTCTGTCACACCAACACGACTTGTTGCCTGTTTAACTATAGGCAGAAACTGCTGTTGTAGCTGACCTCCTCCATTTGCCTTAAGGTATTCAGTTGCTGCATTATCCGATCCTTGCAAAATACCGTATGCATCTTCAATTGACATAGATTTGATTACATTACTAAAAATGGACATTGCTTTTGGTGTTGCTTCTTCTGCAGCTCGGTTCATTGACAAAACAAATTGATCAGCAACTTCATCCTGTCCTAATTTTCTTAAGCCTGATTCAACTGCTTGTAATTTTTCCGGCATAGGGATTTTTAATTGTGGGTGATTAAGAAATCCATTCTCTTTGCCCAATGTATTTACTGCCAATTGGCTACCATTAATCAAGGCTTCCTTTAAGCCAGAGATGATTTCATCATTACTCAGACTATTACTTACAGCCGAATTACTTAATACCTCTGAAGATTTTTCATCAAACAACTCAAGAAAGTCATTCCAAGCTGCATAACCTGAAATAGAGCTAAAGAACATTAGTATTAAAAATAAGGAGAATCCTAATCTTACGTTGGTTTCCAAACTGATTACCTCGCCAGATATTTAAGCAAAAAAAAAAGCAGGGCTTAATTAGCCCTGCTTTTAATAACAACTAGATATAGAAATACCTTATCGAGCTAATATTTCAACCCGTCTGTTTTGTGCACGACTTGATGACGTATCATTTGATGTTGCAGGTTTACTTTCACCATAACCTTTGGCATTCAATCTGGAGCCATTCACACCTTTTGATACAAGGTACTTAACGACCGATTCTGCTCGTCTTTGTGACAAGCCCAAATTGTATGATTCATCACCTGTACTATCTGTATGACCTTCAACATTAATGTTTTGACTTGCATTAGACTTAATAGCTGAAATTGCTCCATCAAGTATTGATTTAGCTTCAGAAGTCAAAGCTGCACTGTCAAATTTAAAATGAACGCCACGTAATGTAACTAGTGGTCGACCACAGCCATTAGTATCAACAACTGTACCCAAAGGTGTTTCTGGACATTTGTCTAGATAATCAGGGACGCCATCACCATCATAATCTTCAGCACAACCTCTGCTATTAACAGGTACACCGAGTAAGGTTCTTGGACACTCATCATCTGCATCGAGTACGCCATCACCATCCTCATCATACCAATAGATTGCATCTGACGGAGCTGGAGCCATAGCTGGTGCACTTCCAACAGGGCCACAGAAATGATGGCCTAATAATGCGCCTATAACTGTACCTGCACCTGCGCCTAATGGGCTAGCAAAAGCACCGATCGTTGTACCAGTAAATGATGCACCTACAACACATTGATTGACATCTTCTTCTGTCATAGCTGCATCTTCTTTGACCAAGACAGTACAACCATTCAGAAATGATAAACTAATTAATAAAAATAAAACCCGCTTCATGCCCAACTCTCCTAATAAATAATGATTTTTTTGTATGTTCAACTGTAAATATATTCTTCGTTATGATTATTAGACCACATTAAATCCGATTTAGGTCACAGTATTTAACTATAGTATTAATTTGTCTTTGCTGCGTATTTATTTGAAACATAATTATTAACAATTTCGCGAAATTCAGCAGCGATATTTTCTCCACGCAACGTCACCGTCTTTTTTCCATCGACAAATACGGGAGCTGAGGGCAGCTCACCGGTACCCGGTAAACTAATACCAATATTAGCATGTTTGCTTTCACCCGGACCATTGACAACGCAACCCATCACAGCAAGTGTCATTTCTTCTACACCAATATATTGATCTCGCCAGATAGGCATCTGACTTCGCACATAGGCCTGAATGCTATCAGCAAGCTCCTGAAAAACAGTACTGGTTGTACGTCCACATCCAGGACAGGCCGTCACAAGGGGAGTAAATGATCGTAAACCCATTGTTTGTAGCATTTCCTGAGCAACGATGACTTCATTCGTTCGATCGCCGCCTGGCTCTGGCGTTAACGAAACACGAATTGTGTCTCCGATACCTTCCTGTAACAAGACACCCATAGCCGCTGTAGAAGCGACGATTCCCTTTGAGCCCATTCCTGCCTCAGTCAAACCTAAATGCAGGGCATAGTCACAACGTGTAGCAATATCTTTGTAAACTGAAATTAATTTCTGAACACCGCTCACTTTACATGACAAAACAATATGATCACGAGGTAAACCTATTTCTTCGGCACGTGCTGCATTATCTAATGCTGAAATAATAAGCGCTTCTCTCATCACACTATCCGCACTCTGCGGTTCAGATAGTTTTGAATTTTCGTCCATCATTTTCGCTAGAAGCACTTGATCCAGACTTCCCCAATTCACACCGATACGAACTGGTTTATCATATTCGATCGCTTTTTCAATCATTGTGTTAAATTGATCATCTCTCTTTTTACCAAAACCTACATTACCCGGATTAATTCGGTATTTGGCAAGCGCTTGAGCACACTCCGGGTAATCGCTAAGCAGTTTATGACCGTTATAATGAAAATCACCGACGATCGGCACATTGCAGCCAACCGCATCCAGCTTTTCCCAAATTGTTGCGACTTGTGCGGCAGACTCTTCATTATTCACGGTAATTCTGACAAGTTCAGAACCTGCTGCAGCTAATTGTTGAATTTGTTTCGCCGTTGCTTCAGCATCTGCGGTATCGGTATTGGTCATTGATTGAACAACGACAGGATGACAACCACCCATAACAACGGAACCAACCTTAACAGCAACACTGTTACGTCTGTCGAGCGGGCCAAAATCTGGGGTCATATAAAAACCTTACAATGAATATATAGAATAAAACACGCAGTCTAATCTTCGGAAAGTCGCTGTCAAGCGGGCAATTGCAATGTTTACCAATTATGAATTTCTTAAGAAAAAATATTTTCAGCATGAGATACTAGTAAGAATGAATAAGAAAAATAGCTTCACAAAAGAAGAGTTACTTGCCTGTGGTCGTGGCGAAATGTTCGGCGAGGGAAATGCCCAGCTACCGCTTCCAAACATGCTAATGTTTGATCGCATTGTCGAAATTACCGAAGATGGCGGTACAGTCGGCAAAGGACAAATAATCGCTGAACTCGATATCACGCCAGATCTTTGGTTTTTTGGTTGTCACTTCGTTGGCGATCCGGTTATGCCTGGTTGTCTGGGATTAGATGCAATGTGGCAATTAGTCGGCTTTTTTCTAGGTTGGTCTGGCGCACCCGGACGTGGTCGAGCATTGGCTGCGGGAGATGTAAAATTTACGGGACAAGTCACCCCAAAAAACAAGCTAGTAACCTATCATATAGATATGAAACGAGTTGTATTACGAAGATTAGTCATGGGTGTTGCCGATGCAACCATGTCAGTCGATGGAAAAGAAGTATATGCCGCGAAGGATCTCCGTGTCGGTTTATTTAAATCAACAGAAGAATTTTAGGAGTTGGAATTGAAAAGAGTTGTCATAACTGGCATGGGCATCGTGTCAAGCATTGGAAATAACAAAATTGAAGTATTGGATTCTCTTAAAACAGGAAAATCGGGTATTGAGTATTTTCCTCAATATGAAGAGCTTGGATTTCGTTCGCATGTGCATGGTTCAATAGATATAGACCTTGATTCATTAATTGATCGTAAACTTAAGCGTTTCATGGGAGATAGTGCTGCCTATAGCTACCTTGCAATGAACGAAGCCATTGCAGACGCCGGATTAGAAGAAAATAACATTTCCAATATTCGCACCGGTTTAATAGTGGGTTCTGGTGGCGGTTCAAATAAGAACTTACAAGAGTCGATTGATATATTGCGGGAACGCGGCGCTCGTAAAATTGGACCGACAATGGTTCCTCGAATTATGGCAAGCACCAACAGCGCCTGTCTTTCAGTTGCGCATAAAATAAAAGGCGTTAACTATTCAATCAGTTCAGCCTGCGCTACGAGTGCGCATTGTATTGGTAATGCCTATGAGTTAATCCAGATGGGCAAACAAGATATTATTTTTGCTGGCGGTGGTGACGAAATACATTGGACATCAACTTTACTAT
>JBFIIJ010000244.1:0-4423 GCA_041601315.1 Gammaproteobacteria bacterium | reverse complement strand
TGTCCAGTTGGCAACAACTTCGGCAATTTCATTCTCGGTTACTTTATTACGCAGTAATTTCATGTCCTGCATTTCAGCCTGTCCTGCCATATCCAGTTGTTTTTCAAGTTCCGGTATTACGCCATACTGAAGTTCCGACATCTTATTTAAATCACCTGAACGTTTCGCTGCGTCAAAATTAATTCTAGCCTGTTCCAGTTTTTCTTTAATGTTGTGTGTGCCTTGCAACGCAGCTTTTTCTGATATCCATATTTCTTCGAGATCGGTGAATTCACGTTCAATCTTTTTGATATCCGCTTCAAGTAATCCCAATCGTTTTATTGAGGCATCATCCTTTTCTTTCTTTAATGCTTCACGTTCGATTTTCATTTGAATGACACGACGTTCAAGTCGATCCATTGATTCAGGTTTTGAATCAATTTCTATACTGATGCGGCTTGCTGATTCATCAATCAGATCAATAGCTTTATCAGGTAATTGTCTATCAGTAATATATCGATTAGACAAGGTTGCAGCAGCGACGATTGCAGGGTCCGTTATCTGTACATTATGGTGTACTTCATAACGTTCTTTAAGACCGCGAAGAATTGCAATGGTGTCTTCAACCGTAGGTTCATTAACGAGGACTTTTTGAAAGCGACGTTCTAAAGCTGCATCCTTTTCAATATTGTCGCGGTATTCGTTTAGAGTTGTCGCACCAATACAATGAAGCTCGCCTCTTGCCAAAGCGGGTTTGAGCATATTGCCTGCATCCATTGCACCTTCGGCTTTACCCGCGCCGACCATAGTATGAACTTCATCGATAAAAAGAATTATTTGGCCTTCCTGTTTAGAAAGGTCATTTAGCACTGCTTTCAAGCGTTCTTCGAATTCACCACGAAATTTGGCGCCGGCAATCAATGCGGCCATATCAAGTGATAATAATCTTTTGTTTTTTAACGATTCAGGAACTTCGCCATTAATTATTCGTTGAGCTAAGCCTTCTACAATTGCGGTTTTTCCGACGCCAGGTTCACCAATTAAAACAGGATTGTTTTTTGTACGTCGTTGTAAAACTTGAATGGTCCGACGTATTTCTTCATCACGACCGATTACAGGATCTAATTTTCCACTTTCGGCACGAGCTGTAACGTCAGTAGTATATTTTTCTAATGCTTGTCTATTTTCTTCAGCATTTGAATCTCTGACTTTTTCCCCGCCACGCAAGGCATCAATTGCAGCATTGAGTTTATTTTTATTAGCGCCACTTTGAATGAAAAGCGATCCTAATTTTCCTTTATCTTCCAATATAGCAAGTGCGAAAAGTTCGCTGGCGATGAAATCATCATTACGATCCTGTGCCGCTTTATCCATAAGATTCAAAACACGATCTAAATCTCGGCTGATATGAATATCTCCAGCAGCACCACTAACCGTAGGCAGAGAATCGAGTAGCTTTACTATTTCTGAACCTAACTTATTCAGGTTAATGCCTGCACTGGTCAATATATGTGGAAGCGTCCCGCCATCTTGATTGAGTAATGAATGTGCCAGATGAACAGGCTCAATATATTGATGCTCACGACCGATCGCTAGACTCTGTGCTTCAGCCAGTGCCATCTGTAATTTTGAGGTTAATTTATCGGGACGCATATGCTTTATCCTGCTTATTTAATAACATTTAAGCTAAGAAATTGGGGCGAAAATCGGATCTTCAAGTCTATGAAGATAAATTTAGACCAGGTTGCAAAATTAAACCGTTAGAATTACATCTAACCCGCTTTAAAAATTAATAAACACCGATATCAATATAAGAACGTACGATTTTTTGAATAGCGACAACATAAGCAGCCGTTCTGAAGTCAGTTATTTTGTCGTTGGAATCGAAAACTCCTTTCAATTGCTGATAACTGTTACGCATCGTATCGTCGAGTCCAGAGCGAACCAGATCTAGTTCATCAGCTCCATATATTAATTCTTTTTGCATCCAGTCTTCCGATGTTTTTCCCGTCATGGTTTCCAATGCTTGTACCATTTTTGCACCACGCATTTCATCATGACGTCGCTCCATACGACCAAATCGAATATGAGCCAGATTTCTTACCCATTCAAAATAGGAAACAGTAACACCACCTGCATTAACATAAGCATCCGGCATAATAATAACGCCACGATTACGTAAAATATCGTCGGCTTCAAATGTTACTGGGCCATTTGCAGCTTCGAAGATTAGGTTGGCTTTTATGTATTCAGCATTTGACTTAGTTATCTGAGCTTCCATCGCAGCGGGTATTAAAATGTCACATTCAATTTCCAAGCCTGCAGCACCATCTTCAGAAAATTTACCATCAGGAAAGCCTTTAATGGTTTTGTGCTCATTGATATGTATGCGTACATCTTCAACACATAGACCGTTGTCGTTTGTTAAAACGCCATCACGCTCGATTATTGCGATAATCTTACACTCGTCTTCTTCATCCAAGAGTTTTGCGGCGTAATAACCAACATTTCCCAAGCCCTGAACGACAATGCGTTTTCCACCGAGTCCTGGCTTAAGTCCTGCCGACTCAACATCATCTGCGTGGCGAAAGAATTCACGAATTGCATAAACGACACCTCTGCCCGTGGCCTCAGTTCTACCTCGTATACCGCCATGAGCGACAGGTTTGCCAGTAACGCAGCCGAGATAATTAATATCTTCCGGGTGAAGGTGCCTGTATGTGTCGGTTATCCAGGCCATCTCACGTTCACCCGTACCCATATCTGGTGCGGGAACATTGGTGGCGGGACTTAGAAAACCTTTGCGGATGAGTTCTCGTGCAAAGCGACGTGTAATTCTTTGCATATCATCACGTGTGTATTTTGAAGGGTCAATTAACAGACCGCCTTTTGAGCCACCGAAAGGAACGTCGACTATGGCGCACTTATATGTCATTAATGAAGCTAGAGCTTCAACTTCATCTTCATCAACTATCGGCGCAAAACGAATACCGCCTTTGGATGGTAATCTATGATCACTATGAACGGACCGCCAGCCAGTGAACACTTCAATTTTGCCATTAATTTCAACCGGAAAACTGACTTTTATGGTGGAATTACAAGCTTTGATTGCGGCGGATATACCTTCGTCAATATTGAGAACATTCAGTGCCCGATCGACCATAAAGTTGACACTTTCACTAAAGCTCAGTGATTTATTATTTTGCCCCATTTCCGATTCTCCCTGGATTATTATCAAACTGCTTTTACACTAAAGCTTAGACTAATATTGTTACTATTCCATCCAGATCATTGATGCAGTTCGTCCTGTATTACCATCACGCCGATATGAAAAGAACAACTCGTCCATATTGTAAGTGCATAAATTACATTCATAAATTGCGCCAACTCCCATATTTTCCATTAGAATTCTGACAATTTTGACTAAATCGGCCTGCCAATGCCCGATGCTAGACTGAGTGAAAGCGTTTTTGATTAAATTTGAATGTTTTAAACAACTATCATAGACATCTTTGCCTACTTCATAGCGTTCTTTACTAATACAAGGCCCAATCCATACCAAGATTGCTTCGGGTTCAGAGAATATTTCGATGGCATTTTCAATTATCCCGCCACAAATGCCTTTCCATCCAGCATGAATTGCAGCGACTTTTGTTCCGGATTTATTACAGAATAAAATGGGAACACAATCAGCAGTCATAACTGCACATACCTGATGTTGTTTTGTTGTAAAACTGGCGTCGGCTTCTCGATTAATCGGAGTGTTATCTATAGAGATAATATTTGAACTATGAGTCTGGTTTAGCCATACAGGCTCTGATTGTAATTTAAGGTGATCAATTAATAATTTACGATTTGCATCTACATTATTCTGATCATCGCCAACATGTTGAGCCAGATTTAAATTATTGTAAGGTGCTTTGCTGTGTCCACCAGTTCGAATAGATGTACCTGCACGAATGTTTTTTGGCGCGGGCCACACTGCATTGATCCATAGTTTATCAAGCTGTTGAGTCATATTTATTTAATGCATCGATTAAAGTCTTAATATCATCGGGCAATTCAGCAGTAAATTTCATTTTTTCATCCGTAGAAGGATGAGGAAGTTCCAATGAAAATGCATGTAGTGCCTGTCGCTTAAAATTTTTAATAACTTCCTGTAGCGCAGGGTCGACTCCTTTTTTGATGGATTTATTATTTCCGTATACGGGGTCACCAACAATAGGATGTTTTATGTGAGACATATGTACGCGTATTTGATGTGTTCGTCCCGTTTCCAGCTGAACATGAAGGTGAGTGTAATGCTGGTATTTTTTAATGACTCTGTAATGCGTTATTGCAGCTTTGCCGGAATTTGTTACTGCCATTTTAGTTCGGTGAACAGGGTGTCTGCCCATATTATTTTCAATTGAACCTCCAGCGATAAGCTGACCACAAACAATGG
>JBFIIJ010000243.1:0-4445 GCA_041601315.1 Gammaproteobacteria bacterium | reverse complement strand
TAATTCATGATTAGAAATGCTGCCCAGGGTTTCATTACTGAAACAGCATCAGCTCCTAAATGATACGAAGCCAGAATATCTTTTGTTTTTTCATAAACTGGCTCATCTACATAGGTAGATAATAATTGACCATCATGAAAAAACATTGCTTTGGAAAGTTCTGTCATTTGCTCCGCATCAGGTAACGCTTCCATAGCAAAGTGATCCGAGTCATGTAATGCTTTTTCAACAAGGCTCGGCAATGTTGTAACATCACTATCTGAAACATGAATGGTGCCAAATAAATAACTGGTTCCCCTGCCTTCTTTAGTAATCTTCCAAAGCATTCCTTGTGAATGCTTTACCTCTTCAATCGAAGCAGTACTTTCTACTAATGGTTCGCATTGCGATGAGATTAATTCTTTCGCCTGAACATCGCTGGCATAAATGCCTGTTATGCCAAACAGACAAGTTAATAAGAGAAGGCTTAATTGTCTAAGCGACACCATCATCACCTAAATTTAACTCCGGTTGTTTTTCGATATTGAGCACTGTTTCCGAACGTTGCTTCCATAGCTCTGTTTGTTTTAACTCAGCTAATGTATTTCTAAAATGTCCATGCATTCTGATCAATCGCGATTGTAATTCAACACTGTCAGGTATATTGGCCTTATCCAGTATTTCGACCGCACCTTGCTGATTATTACAAGCTAACACCATATCACATCCTGCATTCAATGCAGCTTCTGCTCTTTCAGGATAGGTACCCATTATTTCGGCACCGGCCATACTTAAGTCATCGCTAAAGATCGTGCCCTGAAACTCCAGTTCCTTTCTTAATACTTTCTTTAACCAGAATTCAGAAAAACCCGCAGGATTTTTATCGACTTTAGAATAAATGACATGAGCGGGCATCAAGGCAGGTAAGCCGGCATGAATCATTCGTTCAAAAGGAATCAAGTCATGCATTTTAATATCAGCAAATGAACGATCGTCATAAGGAATAGCAACATGTGAATCTTCAACAACAGAACCGTGTCCGGGAAAATGTTTACCGACAGCAGCCATGCCCGCTTCTTTCATTCCTTTCATATAGGCACGAGCAAGTCGGGATACATTTTCAGGACTAGTATGAAACGCACGATCACCAATCACACGACTGATTGTTCCGCCAATATCAAGTACTGGCGCAAAACTTAGATCTACGCCAACCGCTAATAATTCTGCTGCCATTAACCAACCCGCTTGTTGCGCTAAAGGTTCTGCATGATTAATCGTGCCACATTCACTAAATAACGCACAGGCTGGTAATCGACTAAATCCTTCACGAAAACGTTGCACACGACCACCTTCGTGATCAACGGCGATTAATAAACGTGGTAGTCGACATTCATGAATTGATTTTGTTAACTCAGTTAACTGTTCGACTGACTCAAAATTACGTGTAAATAAAATCACACCACCAACGTGCGGATGACATAACATCTCACGTTCATCGTCTTCCAGTTGCAAACCGCGCAGGTCACACATAATCGGACCTAATGACATTTTTTTCATGCTCACGTTTTATTTATTTCCCTGATATCCATTCTATCTCTCAATGTATCTCCCAATAAATTAATACATAGTACCAAAGACAGGATAGCAAAACCCGGCGCTAATACCATATGTGGCGCCACTAACATGTAACGCGTACCGTCACGAATCATACTGCCCCAGGAGGCGGCTGGCGGTTGTACACCTAAACCAAGAAACGATAATCCGGCTTCGGCAATGACCACACCGGCAAACGCAAACGTTGCTTCAACAATTAGCGGCGCCATGATTAAAGGCAGAATATGTTTTATCGCAATAACAAAATCAGCCGTTCCTAAAGCTTGCGCTGCATTAACATGATCACGATTTTTTATGGTTAATGTTTGTACACGTGCCAAACGCGCAAAGCCAACCCAACTTACTATCGATAATGCTATTACTGCATTCATCAAACCCGGCCCCAGTAATCCGGCTAAAGCGATGGCTAGTAGTATTCCGGGAAAGGCAATAAACAAATCGACCACCATTACCAAACACTTATCCCAAACGCCACCTAACCATGCACCCATTAATCCCAAAAAAGTCCCTAGTAAAAAAGATATGGCGACAACAATAATCGCAACACTTAAAGAAGTACGCGCACCCATAATTAATCGTGCACTAATCGAACGGCCTAAATCATCATAACCAAACCATTGTTCCCAATTTGGAGTCAACAATATTTTATCTAAAAAGATTTGATCAGGATGTAAGGGTAAAACCGGTGCAACGACAGCTAACACTAACCAACTTAATAAAATAAACATTGGCACATTAAAAACAATGTTTTTAAAAATAGTGATTTTTTCGTGAGTGCGAGGAGTCATCGCGCGCAGAACCGGAATGTATGGATAATACATGAGGATTCGAGCACGAAGACGACGAAGCTACCATGAATAATTAATAAGGAACGGCACGTTGAATCGCGGAAAAAGTGCATTTTTATCATGAATCTAGTTTCACTCTTGGATCAAGCTTTATATAAATCAGATCGGTCATTAAATTAACCAACACATAAGTAAAACTAATCAACAATACACAAGCTTGAACAATCGGATAATCGCGTTTTTGAATTGACTCGATCATTAATTGACCAATACCCGGCCAGGAAAAGATTGTTTCCGTTATAACAGCACCCGCTAACAAGGCACCAAACTGCATTCCCAAAATAGTAATCACCGGTAATGCGGCATTACGCAGAGCATGTAAACCTAATACACGCAATTCAGTTAAACCACGCGCACGAGCAGCGCAAATATAGTCTTCCTGAATGACTTCCAACATCGAAGCCCGAACCATACGTGAAAGTATCGCGGCTAATGCTGTACCCAAAGTTACTGCTGGAAGAATTAATGAAGAAAAGCCTTCTTTTCCACTGACAGGAAACCAGCCTAGCCACAAGGCAAAGATTAAAATTAAAAATGGACCCATAACAAAGTTAGGAATAGACACGCCTAACATCGCTGTGACCATTGCCAACTTATCCCAAAGTGAATCTTTATAAACCGCAGCGAGTATTCCCAAAGGTAAGGCAATCACTATCGCAATAAACATACTGGCAATACTCAAAATCGCCGTTGCAGGAAGCCGTTCTATTAATAACTGACTCACCGCACGTTTGGAATGTAATGAAATACCCAAATCAAAATGTGCAATTCCCGTTAAATATTGCCACCATTGTTGTAATAGTGGTAAATCCAGACCCAAAGCATGACGTAATGCTTCTCTATCCGCTGGACGTGCTGTCTCACCTAACATCACTTCTACCGGATCACCGGGAACCAGATGTATCAATAAAAAGACAAGCGTTGTGATGCCCAGCAGGACGAAAAGCGCGCTACACAGACGTTTGATTAAATAATTAAGAAACACGATATCGTTTTATATATTAATTTTATGACTTGGTTCATGTCTATCTAATATCAGGCTACAATAATGATAACAGTTATGGATAAACTGACGACGCTTCAAGGCGGTAATTATGTATAAATTTGATAATGAAAACGAGGAAGAGGCTGAAACAAGCCAACCAGCTATGTCATCACTAAATGAAACCAGTAAAGATGTACTCAGTATTGTTGTTCGCATGTGCGGATTATTACTATTATTTGCCGGACTTTTTCTGGCGATCTATACCTTTGGCGAAGTTCTGAATCTTTATAAAGACCCAAATAATATAGAACGTATGGCAGGCTACATAGAAGCCGGCTCTAATATCGATAAAAGTATTGCGCCGATACGCGACAGTATATTAGGTGAAGATACGTCTGAAACGGAAACAGCGGCGAAAACAAAAGATAATAAAGATGGATTTCGTATTTCTTATTTCATTGCATGGGTTGTTGACTTACTACTTTTATTATTACTTGCAAGAATTGCGCTCATGGCTATCAAAACCGGTGGCGAACTCACCTTATACGATGCACAAATGAATCGTTTCGCAAAAAAAATAATTAAAGCAAGCAGAGATTAATACGAGAAAAATAATTAATGATAAGGCGGGGCATTAATCGACATTTTCAGTCCAAAGTACCCATTTAATGACTAGACGTGACTCAAAAATATTCAATCTTGAAAGATTCCTTCACTACAATTTCAAACAGTACGGTCACATTATTATCGTTTGTTTTATTACAGTGTTTTTCATTAAACGTATATGCAGACGCTTATAAAATACCTGAATCTGTTTATTTTAAAGATGAAGAACTTGATTTACTTGGGGATGGAATACGACGAGAATTTTTACTTGATGTATATCAAGTCGGTTTTTATAGCGATGTCAAAGACATTAAGGATCTAGTTAAAACAGCTGCAGAATTTCCGTTAGCAATACGTATCAAGGTATTAACAAATATGTTGCCAGACGAACCTCCATCACATTGGGTTAAACT
>JBFIIJ010000242.1:0-4454 GCA_041601315.1 Gammaproteobacteria bacterium | reverse complement strand
TGCAGATATAGCACATCTTAATGGCGATATTGCTGATATTAATTTGAATAATATTAGCTGGTGGACCGATAAACATAATAAATATGCTAGTCGTGAAGCTGTAGACTTATTAATTTTGAAAAAAAAGTATATAGAAACTGAAATATCCTCTCATGTAATGAATGGTCAAGCACGTTTTAAACGTATACTCAAAGATAATGTGTATGTTCGACTTCCAATAGGAATCCGTGCATTAATGTATTTTTTTTACCGCTATATAATAAGAGTAGGTTTTCTGGATGGTTGGCGTGGGTTTGCCTATCATTTTTTACAAGGGTTTTGGTATCGATTTTTAGTGGATATAAAAGTTTATGAGATCGAAACTCTAATGAAAGAAAAAAACATGAAGTTGCAACAAGCTGTAAAACAGGAGTTTGGCTATGATATATAAAACACGCAACAAATTTATTTCGAAGCCATGATATTTCAATCTATCCTCACATCACCACTTATTATAAATATTCGTCGATTAACTCGCAGGATCGGACTCAATCTATTTATCTCTAAGTTAATTAACGGTGAAGAATATGAAGATCAGTTTGGTAATGAGCTCTTGAAGCATATTGATCAATCAGAAACCGTCTGGGATGTTGGTGCAAATGTGGGGTTATATAGCGTGCAATTTGCTCAAAAAACAGGGTCAGATGGGAAGGTCGTGGCATTTGAGCCTGTTTTAAGCTGTTATGAAGAGATATGTCAGCATTGTATTAATTTGCCGCAGATTCTCCCAAATAATATTGCAATGGGTAGTGAAGATGGAACTGCGGTTATGGTCTTAGAAGACGATCCTTTGGCGGCAACACATCGTGTAGATGTCGATTCGTCATCGAATCCTGGCGAAAGAGGTGTTCAGGTCACAATACGATCTGCAGAATCTTTCATTACAGAAAATCCTGACTTGTTTCCAAATGTTATAAAAATAGATGTGGAAGGACATGAGGGTGCTGTCTTTGACGGCATGAAAAGCATATTGGGCGACAAACGCTTACACTGTATAGGTGTTGAGATTCATTTTGGCATTTTGAATAATCGAGGTGAAAGTGGTCGACCAAAAGAAATTGAAGCGTTACTACGTGAAAATGGTTTTAAAATTCACTGGACTGATCTTTCGCATATTGTAGGTGTTCGCAACTGACAATGCAGTTTGTCACTTTACCCGGTACGTCACTAACTTTATCTCGACTTGGTTTTGGTACTTCAACTTTGCATCATAATTTTCGACGGAAAGACAGGGTTGCTTTACTTGGAGCAGCAATAGATGCAGGAATTACGCACTTCGATACAGCCCGTATGTATGGAGAAGGTTTAGCAGAGAAGGAACTTGGCCGATTTCTTAAAGGGCTTCGTAATGAGGTCACTGTTAGCACAAAATTTGGTTTGCCTTCAATACCACTCCTAGAGCGAGTTCCCCCTCTGATGTATGCACATAAAGCTTTCGCTGGAGTGAGTCGCAGGTTAGTTCCCTCTCTATATAAACGTCAGCGTTGTCTTTCTCTTTCGTGTGTGAAAGATAGTTTGCGTCGTTCACTCAATTCACTACGAACAGATTGGATAGATATTTTTTTATTACATGAGCCACAACATTCAGATATAGAACAATTACGTGACGTCGTCGAATTTTTACAGCTTCAAAAACAGGCAGGCTCAATTCGATACTTGGGCTTCGCCGGTGATGCAATGCGATGTCTTGAAGTAAGCAATTCAATAGGCGATGTATTCGATGTGTTTCAAGTTCAGGACTCTTTAGAAAAAAAAGAAGCAGATTCTATTTTAAAAGCTGGCAAACCATTACAAATTACATATGGTTATTTAAGATCGTTGTTTGCATCAAAGGATTTTCCACTCGACCCTCTGAAAGTTATTAGCGATGCTAGGCAACGAAATACAGATGGAGTAATTCTTGTATCAAGTAGGAAGACAGAACGCCTGCGTGAGCTTGCTCAAATATTTGACTAAATCCAGGTAGATTCATGTTACGTGATCTAACCAAGACAGATGAAAAAACTGTCACGCGTCGTACGCAGGTGTGTATTATCGGCGCTGGAGTAGCAGGTATTTTTCTAGCCCAATTGTTACGTTCTTATGGAGTACGCGTTGTACTGTTGGAAGCGGGAGGTAATGCAAGTCTCACTCCTGCCGAATCAGGCATTCAGTGCAACCAAATTGGAGACACATATAACGGGTCCGAATTAGGTCGGGTTTTTGGACTTGGAGGCACGTCTGCAATATGGGGAGGTCAACTACTTCCATTAACTTCAACTGATCTGTTGGCACGTCCTCAAGTTGGCTGTGATGCCTGGCCTATCAGTTACTCTGAACTTATTCCTTACTATGAGAAAGTACTCTATCTATTGGGCTTACCTAATGGCATGTTTTCAAGTGAAGAGTCAGTAAGTCAGAAATACTACTCTGAATTATTAAATTTTAGTTCTGAATTTCAGCTTCGACTTTCAGAATGGTTGCCGTTTAAAAAGCGCAATTTTGCTCATTTCTACGATAAAGTAATTAAGTCTGATAGCGAGCTTGAAGTATGGATTAATGCAGCTGTTGTTGAACTTACTAAAGGTAACGGTAATGATTCTACAAGACTTAAGAAAATTGTTGCATGTAGTCAAACAGGTAAAACATTAGTTGTTGAAGCAGATTATGTAGTGGTTTGTGCTGGCACATTAGAATCGACACGCTTGATGCTAGCATTTGATGAATCTTCTAATAATTCTATTTCAAAAACGGGCGCACCATTAGGAAATTATTTTTCTGATCATTTATCAGTTTCTGCTGGGAAAATTCAATCTATCAATCACAAGCGATACAATCAATTGACGGCGCCTACTTTTCAATCAGGTGTTATGCGTACACCACGTTTGGAATTGTCACATAAAACCCAGAGCTTACATCATCTCCCCAGTGCTTTTGGTCACTTCACTTTTACAACACGAGGTAATACTGGTTTTGATATTGTCAGGACATGGTTACGAAAGCGACAAGGCAAAATAGAACTACCAGTTTCTACAACTTCGAGTCTAGGTCGAGTGATCAAGGACATGACAGCTCTATCATTTTGGAGATATTATCATCATCAATTATGGTTGCCTCCTAGCGCAGAGTTACTATTACAACTTGATATAGAACAAACACCTAATCGGGATAATCGTCTTTACCTTGCAGAAGAAAGAGATTCTCTTAAGCGTAAAATACTAGCTATCGATTGGCGGGTTAGAAAGGAGGATATTCATACTATTCAGTTTGTTAGTCACCTCATCAATAAAGCATGGCAAGCATCTAAATTTCAAAATATTGCTAATTTAAAATTGATTAATACAGATTTAATGGAATTAAATAACTCACTGTATGACGTTTATCATCCAACGGGTACTTTAAAGATGGGAACCACTCCTGACAATTCAGTTGTCAATAGTGACTTACAGTTATGGGCTTCAGACAATGTCTATATCAACAGTACTGCAGTTTTTCCTTCTGCGGGGAGCGCAAATCCAACATTTACATTACTTGCTATGGCTACAAGATTAGCAGATCACTTAAACAAGAAATTTATTTAACTTCTATAAATTAAGATTAAGAATAACCATCAAAATTCATGATGTATTAAAACAGTGAACGGTACTATGCCAGCGATTTCTATTATCACCGCTACCTATAATTCTGCTACTTGTTTGAAACGTTGTATTCAATCTGTGGATGCACAAACCGACCGACCGGAGCATATTTTTGTTGACGGTTTATCGACAGATGACACCGTGCAAATTATTCAACAAAACAGTCAATCTATGAGTAGGGTCATAAGCGAAAGAGATGAAGGTTTTTATGAAGCCATTAATAAAGGTATTTTGGCTTCGTCGGGCGATATCGTTGGCGTCTTAAATTCAGATGACTTTTATATCAACTCGAATGTGTTGGAGAAGGTCGCCAGTATCTTCAACACCTCTTCGGTTGATGCCTGTTACGGTGATTTAAATTACATTAACAGTGAAGAAAAAATAACACGGAAATGGCGTTCAGGCCGATTCAGTGCGGATAAATTCTACTGGGGCTGGATGCCACCCCATCCGACTTTTTTTGTCCGTCGATCAGTATATGAAAAATACGGTTTGTTTAATCTGGCGATGGGAACTGCTGCCGATTATGAATTGATGTTGCGTTTTTGTGTGAGGCATCAAATCAATGTTGTCTATATTCCCGAAGTGCTAGTGCATATGCGTACGGGTGGTATGAGTAATCGATCAATTAAAAATCGGATTCAGGCCAACACCATGGATCGAAAAGCCTGGGCGGTGAATGATTTAAAACCTTATCCCTGGACCTTGACCATGAAACCACTCAGGAAGATTGGTCAATGGTTAGCTTAAAAAGGGGACGTTACCCTTTAAATTTTTAAATAGTCATCCTCTCCACCT
>JBFIIJ010000241.1:0-4459 GCA_041601315.1 Gammaproteobacteria bacterium | reverse complement strand
TTTACTTCGATATTGTTAGTTATGTGTACTTTTTCAGTTTCAGCAAAAGAAGAAGCCTATTTATTAGATCCTGGCACTCATTCTGCCTTGACTGAAGTTCATAAAGATATGGAGGCAGGCAAAAACACTGAGGCACTTAAAAAACTCAACAAACTAGTCTCCTCAGATAAAATAAAAGATTATGATGCTGCCGTTGTCTATCAAACTATGGGGTTTGCAGAAAATGGTTTAAACAATTTTGAAAATGCAGCAGCGAATTTTATCAAGGCTCTGTCTTTCGATGCCTTACCTGAAAATGTAACACACGAACTTCAATATTCTACTGCTCAATTATTAGTCCATATTGAAAAACCGGAAGAAGGTTTAAAGTATTTATCACTATGGTTTTCTACCGAACCTAAGCCAAAAGCAGATGCACATATATTGGCAGCAACTGCATACTATTACACTCAGAATTACAAACAACTTATCGTACATGCTGAAAAAGCGCTGCCATTATCAAACAATCCACCTATAAACTGGTATGAGCTCTTATTAGCCGGTTACTTTGAATTAAAAGATTATAAAAGTGCCGCAACAGTTCTTGAAAACATAATTGCCAAGTATCCTGAAAAAACAAATTACTGGTTACAGCTCGCAGGGATCTATCAACATATAGGGCAAGATAAAAAATCATTAGCGCTATATGAACTCGCCTACACAAAAGAATTATTAAAAAAAGATGAAATCATTCAATTAATTAAAAGCTACAGATATCTTGATATGCCGTTCAAAGCAGCATCGCTTCTCGAAAAAGAAATGGCCATTGGCGATATCGAAGACAATAAAGAAATGCTAACTCTGTTGGTTGATAGCTGGATATTGGCGCAAGAACATGAAAAGGCAAAATCCGTATTTAAAGAAATCATTAAAAAATATAATGACGATACTGCCAGACTACGTCTAGGACAACTTTACCTTGATACCGAAGATTGGAAAAACGCAGTAGAAGTTCTTAATGTAAAGCTACAAACCGATGACAAAGCCTTAAAGTCTAAAGTAAACCTACTGTTAGGTATCGCACAATATCATTCTGAAAATTTAACTGATGCAACACGAGCGTTTACAAATTCCTTATCTGACGCATCAACCGAAGAACAAGCTAAGTGGTGGCTAGAGCATTTAAAGAGAACATCAAAAACTAATCAGGATAGTTAATGTATTATTTATTAAATAGCTTCCAATACATTTATTACATCTCTGGCTGTCTGTAATCTATCTTCTGGTTTTTTTGCCAAAAGCAAATCAACAATATCCTGATACTGCTTCAACGCACTCGGCAATCTCGGAATCGGCGCATGTATATGTTGATAGATTAATGCTGCAGCAGTTGCGGCAGTATAGGGCTTATCGCCAGTCAGTAATTCGTAAAACAAGACACCTAGGCTATAAAGATCAGTACGTGCATCGACAACTTGCCCTTCACCTTGTTCGGGACTCATGTAATGCGGTGTTCCTAATATTTGCCCCATCGTCGTGATGTCATTCACTTCATCTATTTTTTTAGAAATACCAAAATCAGCCAAGGCTAGACTATCATCACCGCGAAACATTAAATTTGCCGGTTTAAGATCTCTGTGAACAACATTAATTGAATGAATTTGCTCCAGACCATAAGCAATATGCGTTGCATAAATAACTGCAATCTCATGATTCAAACCTAATTCAGCGCGTTGTTTTAAATCACCACGAGAAAAAAACTCCATCGCAATATAACCATATTCGTCTGTAAGACCATGCTCATAAATTTTTACGACAAAAGGAGAATTCAATTCTGCAATAAGATTCGCTTCTTGAATAAAGCGCTTAATCAACTTTGGTTCTCTTACACGGGTTAAATCAAGTACTTTCAAAACGACCGTCATTTTGTCTTTGACTCGCTCTGCCAAATACACCTTGGACATAGCCCCTTCGCCAATCATTCGAACAAACTTATAACCAATATCAAGACTGTCATCAGGCACTGTATCCTTCTTATGTACTTTCTTGATAATTCGTGTGGCATCATCAATTTCTTTGTTCAAAGAAGTATCCGAACGCTTAGAAAATTCGGTCGCTTCAGCAACCATTTCTGCGATTCGTTTAGGTTTGATATCAACCTTATTAATGTAATCCGCCGCACCTAACTTGATAGATTTAACAGCGACATATTCATCGCCTTCTGCGGTTAGGACGATCGTTGGAGGAAACCCGGGTTTGTTCTTAAACTCTTTTAGCCATTTCAAACCATCTTCATGCGGACCCAGCTTATAATCCAGAAACAAAATATCATATGGCGCCCAATCAAAATTTTCTGGTGGTTTACCAAGGTTATCAAAATCGTATTCGACAATTTCAATGTCCTTCAGCTCTTTATTCAGATACAGCCTCAACAAGGCTCTGAAATCGCTGGAATCATCGATTATTAATATTTTCATGATATTGAGTTGAGATTCTTCTTAAGAATATAGATGAAGTTTATTCAAAAAATACATTTAATTCAATCAATTAAAGTCTATAAATCAAGTCAACTCTTAGATTAATTAATAATTAAATAGACCAAATAACTCATTATTAACGTTTAAATTTACCAAATTTGAGCATCACCGTCGGCATGATAAGTAGGTTTAGTATAGTTGAAGAGGCCAATCCACCAATGATAATCGCCGCCATCGGCCCCATTATTTCTCTGCCTGGATTATCACTATCAATGGCTATCGGCAACATGGCTAGCGCTGTTACCAGTGCTGTCATCAAAATTGAAGGTAATCTTTCCTGTGCACCTTGAATGGCAACTTCCAAATTCCAGGGTAGTCCTTCTTTTTGAACCAAATATTGATAATGAGATGCCAGCATAATCGAATTTCGAATAGTGATACCGAACAGCGTCACAAAACCAACCAAGGATCCAACAGATAAACTTCCGCCAGTTATTATTACCGCTATGACCCCACCGACTAACGCAAAAGGCAAGTTAACCAACATAAGTATGACATTTCGAAAATTACCAATCGCGATATAGACCAGCATCATTACAACAGCCATAACTAACAAAGAAAGGATGAGTAATTCTTCTTTTGCTTTTGCCTGTTCGATAGCTGCACCAGTAAACTCAGGATAAAGTTCAGCATTGAATTTCACCTTATCAAGCACTGTTTCTTCAAGTTCATTCATAAATCCAACAATGTCGCGGCCAACCACACTACTTGTAATACTTTGTAGTCGTTGTCCATTCTGATGCAGAATATTGTAGCGTCCACTTTGTTGCCTAATATCAGCAAACTCTCCTAATGGAAGAAGTAAGCCACCCGCAGTTTTAATTGGTAATTGCCTTACATCTTCAAGTACTTGCCGTTTGTCTTCAGGTAAAATAACGGTCACATCAAAAATACGATTATCTTCCTGATACTTCCCAACAGTTAAACCTTCAAACGAAGTTTTTAAACTATTTACTATTTCCAATGGCGCAAGACCATGTTCTTTTAATTTATCCAGTTTTAATGCAATCTGAAGTAATGGCGTTTCTGAAGATGATTGCACCAAAACGCCACTCGCACCGTCTATCGTTTTCATTATTTCGGCAACTTCAGTTGCTTTTCTGTCAAGCGCATCCAAATCATTGCCATACACATTCACCACTACCGGCGTTGTGTAACCAGAAATGGTTTCATGAATTCTTTCAGATAAAAAGTTGTGTGCCTCATAACGTAAGCCCGGAAATTCTTCCAGTGTTTCTCGAATAGTATCTAATACTTGCTGTTGTTCAGCCCCGCCTAAACTACCATCCAGATCCACTTCAAACTCACTATAATGACTACCAAAAGTATCTGCGCCCCGTTCTGCCCTACCGGCCCACTGAGATACAGTTGTCACTCCTGGTACATCAAGAAATAATTTAGTTAATTGATTACCTACACGTATCGATTCTTGCAATGATGTGCCAGAAATACTGGAGGTATGAACAATATAATGTCCTTCTCGAAGGTTAGGAATAAATTGACCACCGACTCCGGGTAAAACAGAAATACCAGCAACACAAAAAAGTGTTGTCGAAATTAAAACCAGATAAGGCGATTGTGATATTAACGTCAGCGCTTTTGTATAAAGCGGCTGTATAAGTTTAATTAATGGTGGCTCAATATTTCTCAATTCATCTTTTGCCAAAAAGATATAACAAAGAGCGGGGGTAACCGTAAGCGCAACCAACAAAGACATCATGATTGATAAAATGTAAGCCATACCTAATGGCTCAAAAAGCCTGCCAGTAATACCACTGAGATGTAATAACGGTACAAAAACTAATGCTACGATAAAACTTGCATAAACAACCGACCCACGTACTTCCATTGAAGCGTTATAAACCACCTCTTTCATGGTCAAAGGATTAGCTAATAATTTGTTTTGTCGTAAAAGTCTGAATATATTTTCTGTATCAATAATA
>JBFIIJ010000240.1:0-4462 GCA_041601315.1 Gammaproteobacteria bacterium | reverse complement strand
CTTTCCCTGTAATTGGTGGAGCAGTATTTTCTAATTTTTCTTCAGCGAATAAATTGCCACTAACAAACATACCAACAATGAGTAATAAATTTACAACAAATTTCATAATAAATATCTCGGTTATTTAACTAATGGAACTCCATAGTCTATTAAGATTTTTTCAATTTCAGCTTTATTTTCTTTGACTAAGCTATTAATTTTTTCTTTCCATTCTTTCTCACCATATCTTACTGCCATTGAATTGCTGTAAGAAAACTTCATTTGACGATTCTTTTTCACGTCATCTTTTACTGGCAACAAAACTAACTCAGCTTTATCTGCATAGCGTTTAGAGTAAAAACCAGCAGTAGGCCCCCATACGACAGCGGCATCAATCTTGTCATCAACAATGTCTTTAATAAGTGTATGACCAGGATCAACTTTAATATCTCCAGGTTGACCTTGATAAGGCTCCATATAACCCATTAAATTCTGGTAAAAAACCCATAATTGTCCAGGACCACGATTAGCCACACCGATTTTCACATCCAGCTTTTTATCTTCAACTAACTTGCCTAGCATTTCTGCTTCAGTAACATCATCCAGCTTTCTGCCTTTTGCATAGACTAATACATAAGTTGTACTGTAATAAGGTTCTGTTGTTGCCGCTAATTCAAAATTAGACGGCACATTAATGACTAAATCACATTTATAACCTTCGCTTTCTTCAGACTCCGCACGAAGTGTATTCCTAATGAAGCCCATGCGTTGTGGGAAAAACTCGTACTTAAGTTTTAGACCTAGTTTTTTCGCTAACAATTCGGCAATTTTATTTTCGTAACCCTCACCTTTTTTATTAGACATGGGCAACATATAAGGATCGGCACAAACTTTAAGATACTCAGGATCTGGGAAACCTTCATCAGCAAATACTGGCTGCAAAAAGAATGTTGATAAAACTATGGTTATTAATATTTTCATATGCATTAATTAGCCCGCTTTTTAAAGCGGGCCATCCAATAAAAACTGTTATTCAAATTTAACAATTTATTTAGTTGGCTTTAATTGGTTGATCTTACCAATTAAACGACGAAAAGGACCTTCCAGAGTGTCCATTGCTTTCTGCTTGTAAGCAGCAATATCATCAGCACTAACATCACCAACAACAATGACGCCGACCATTCCAAATCCAATGTGTGGTAAGCATACATAGGAATATATTCCAGCTTTACCAAGTGTGGGAGCAACATTTTCACCCATAGCTCCGACCCAAGGTGTAGCACCTTCTGGTATAAGCCCCTCTACTGATTGAGAGTTATGTGAATTCATGTTTGAAAAAACGACATTATCTCCTTCTGCGATATAAATTATATCTTGTTCGAACGCACGTGAACCAGCTTTAATCACATGATCTGCCGCACTGACAAAAGTCGGCAACATATAAACTGATACTGCGATAAGTGCTACCAAAATATTTTTCATTTTCATACTAATCATCTCCAAATAAAATCTTAATTCTCTTAATTCTTATAATACTTTAAATCAGTCCAAATGTTTGAGGACTAAATTAAAAGGACTTTTTATTATTTTAAAAATAAATTATAGAAAAACTTACTTATGCTTATTAAGTTTAAAATCTGATGTATCGCTAACTTCACAATTTCTGACTTATTAAATTGCAACAAGTTCTCATATTTAATTCATAATAAAAGGGAACTTTTTAATTTATTTCAATCGCCAATTATAGACTATTAACAAAAAAAATCCCCGACACCTAAGTGTCGGGGACCATTATAACAAACTTATCGTTTGTTTAATGCTTATGGTAGTGAGAAAACCATCAACACACCACTGTTACGTGATGAGTTAAGAAGTTTACGATAACCACCAACAGCACCAAGTGCAGCTTCACCTGGAGCAGCAGCTAAGCCAGGGATAGCGACAACCGCGCCAGCCCAACCACCGATACCCGCCAGGATACCAACGTATTGCTTACCTTTATGTGCCCAAGAGTTGAAGTTGCCGATAATGCCAGAAGGTGCTTTGAATTTCCAAAGCAACTTACCCGTTTTAGCGTCAACCGCTTTAGCATAAGCGTCTAAGGTTCCGTAGAACACAACGTCGCCAGCTGTAGCTAGTGCACCAGACCAGACAGACCATTGTTCAACAATGTTCCATACGATCTTACCAGTACCTGCATCCCATGCGATGAAGTTACCCATGTTGTCCTTAGCAGAGTTGTTGTTAGGACAATCTGGGCAGACAGCACCCGCAGGATACATGGTCAAGTTAGCGTTAACATAAGCTTGACCTGCAGTGTATTGGTTACCACCAGCAGCATAACTTACAGGCTCATAAGTCATACATACGTGGTTGGTTGGGACGTAGAACAGATTGGTACGTGGAGAGAAAGCAGCAGGCTGCTGATCTTTGGTACCCAATGCTGCAGGACAGATGTCCTTAGAAACAACGTCTTCACCTTGGAAGTGAGTTGACTTACTGTCAAGCGTTTGAGGATAACCCGTTTTCATGTCAACGTGAGTTGACCAGTTAACTGCTGGGTCATACTTTTCAGCTACAAGTAAAGCACCGGTTTTACGATTCATGGTATAGCCATAACCGTTACGATCGAAGTGAACCAAAGCGGGGGTCATTTTGCCCTTCACTTTAATGTCAGCCAAGATCATTTCGTTAATGCCATCATAATCCCACTCATCGTGTGGTGTCATTTGATAAACCCAACGAGCAACACCAGTGTCGATGTCACGAGCGAACATGGTCATAGACCATTTGTTTTCACCAGGACGTACAACTGGGTTCCAGGTAGATGGGTTACCATTACCGTAGTACATTAGATTTTCTTCAAAATCTGCTGGCCACCAACCCCAAACTGAACCACCGCCTGATTTCCAAGCGTCGCTCAAACCTTTACATGGGCTAGGACCACGAGTAGGAGCTTTCCAGTCTGCGTTTGAACACCAAGAGTTCAATGAAGAATCTTTACCGACTTTTTTACCTAAAGAAGTGGTATTAGCGTCGAAAAGAATATCTGAATCAGGACCCATGCTGAAGGCACGCCATGCTAGAGAACCGTCTTTCGCATTGAAAGCAGCAATCCAACAACGCACACCAAACTCAGCACCAGAACAACCAGTCAAGACTTTGTCTTTCATAGGATGTGGTGCGTTGGTGTTGGTATCACCAGCAGCAGGACCGTAACCAATTTCACGACCGTTTTCTGCTTTCCACTTAACAGAACCGTCTTTAGCGCTTAACGCAACCAAAGTGGTGTCAGCTTGTTGCAGGTAGATCTGACCCATGCTGTAACCTAAGCCGCGGTTTACAATATCGCAACACATTACAGATGTAGTTTCAGCTTCGTCTTGTTGTGGCTCGAAATACCAAACGATTTCAAGTGTATCCAAGCTGATAGCAAAAACGTCATTAGGGAATGATGAATGGATGTATAAGGTATCACCACCTAAGCCAGTTGCGCTTCCAGGTAATACCAATGGTCCACCTTCATGACCTTGTAGACGGCCAGTTGAAAATGTCCAAGCGGCTACTATGCTACTTGCGTTTTTCGTGTTGATTTGATTCAACTCGGTATAACGCCAGTTATTATAGTCACCACCAGGATAAGCCCAGTAGTTAGGATTTTCATTCAGTTTACGAACTTCATCGTTCGCAAGTACTGACGTTGAAAGTCCTAATGCCAATAAGGCAATAAGGCATTTCTTTATTGATAGTTTACTCATGACCTCCTCCTCTATTTAGTTGATCATGCTTTGATCTCGTAACACAAATAACTATATAACACCTCGAGATCATAAAGTGTTATAGAGTTTTAAAACTGGTAGACGCTATTACATGAGAAGCAATAGCAAGGAAAAAACGTTTGAAATGAACGCAAGAACTGGCTGCTGAAGATACAGCAAAGTTGGATGGTATTAACAACATTGATGCAGGTAAATGCATATTATTATTTATTTAGCCAATTCCTTCGATTTAGAGGTTTGGAATCTTACCCAAACCATTTAATTGTTTATTTTTATTATCAATCACTAACTAGGTATCAAGTATAAAGGGAAACATCAACATTTAAAACATATTATTTAATAATCTACAACAATAACGCTGTCTTAAAATACTAATTTCACTACCTAAAATTACCAAATAGTCACAGGAGTTTAGGAAATTTTCCCAAGCGGTGCAAGACATTTTTATTATTAAAATATATATGCCTAGACAAAAAATTATTCATCTAATATTAAGATTAAATTGAAAGATTGCTGCATTGCAATAATTGGATATCTTGCAAAACAACACTATATTTCTAATCATTAGCTTAATAAAACTATTCTTAAAAAGAATGGTCACATATTATTACTATTGAAAATAACACTGTTTTGGAGAGAAACGTATGAAGCATCTTTATTTTAAAGAATTATTACTAATAATCATTAGGTTAACACTTTCTCCT
>JBFIIJ010000239.1:0-4464 GCA_041601315.1 Gammaproteobacteria bacterium | reverse complement strand
GAGCGAGAGCAAACCCTGAACCAATTGCTTGTAGAAATGGACGGTTTTGAAGGCGGTGAAGGCGTGATTGTAATTGCAGCGACTAACCGTCCTGATGTACTTGATCCTGCCCTGTTGCGTCCAGGTCGATTTGATCGTCAGGTTGTTGTGGGATTACCAGATATTCGTGGCCGTGAACAAATTTTGAAAGTGCATATGCGTAAAGTACCTTTAAATGATGATGTTAAAGCAAACATTATTGCTCGTGGTACCCCCGGTTTTTCCGGTGCTGATTTAGCTAACTTGGTAAATGAAGCCGCATTGTTTGCAGCCCGCGCCAGTAAAAAATTGGTCGACATGGCAGAGTTTGAACGCGCAAAAGATAAAATCATGATGGGTGCAGAACGTCGCTCGATGGTAATGAGTGAAGAAGAAAAAACACTGACGGCTTATCATGAAGCCGGTCATGCGATTGTTGGTCGTTCAGTACCATCACATGATCCCGTTTATAAAGTATCAATCATTCCTCGCGGCCGTGCATTGGGTGTCACCATGTTCTTGCCCGAAGAAGATCGTTTAAGTTATACCAAAGAACTTCTCGAAAGCCAGCTCTCCAGTTTATACGGTGGACGAATTGCAGAAGAATTGATTTTTGGAAAAGATAAAGTAACGACAGGTGCCAGTAATGATATCGAACGTGCAACACAATTAGCACGCAGCATGGTCACCAAGTGGGGCTTATCCGAAAAGCTCGGACCATTAACTTACAGTGAAGATGACGGTGAAGTTTTTCTTGGACACTCTGTTACGCAACATAAAGGCGTTTCAGATGAAACAGCACATACTATAGATGGTGAAGTTCGCAGTATCATTGATAGAAACTACAAACGTTCAGAAAAAATTCTCAAAGAGAATATCGATAAACTGCATGTGATGGCAGAAGCGTTGATTAAATATGAAACCATCGATGTCGATCAAATTAATGACATCATGGAAGGAAAGACGCCTCGTCCACCATCTGGTTGGGATGATCAGGATGGTGATGGAACGCCAGTGAAGAAAAAAAGAAAAACTCGCGCGAAAAAAGCTAATAAAGATGATGATGCGCCTTCAAGCGAGCCACCAGCGAAACCAGCATAAGTAAGTAATAAAACCTGTGAAGTAGATAATACTTCACAGGTTTAGTTTTTATCCGCACAATAGTATTCTAATCTGTAATTAAACTATCAAGTGAATCACAATTAATACCAATAGCAGAAAATATTTCGGAACTGATGGTATTCGCGGCATTGTCGGCGAAGGTGTTATTACTCCTGAATTTATTATGAGACTGGGTTGGGCAGCAGGACGTGTGCTCGCGAAAAAAGGCAATGGTCCAGTTTTAGTAGGGAAAGATACACGTATATCAGGTTATATGTTTGAGTCAGCCCTGGAAGCAGGTTTATCAGCAGCCGGTGTCGATATTCGTTTACTCGGTCCTATGCCGACTCCAGGAATTGCTTATCTTACTAAAAACACACGAGCACAAGCTGGCATTGTTATCAGCGCATCGCATAATCCATTCTATGATAATGGCATTAAATTCTTTTCTAGTGATGGTACAAAACTACCCGATCAAATAGAACATGAAATTGAATATGAACTGAACTTGCCTATGCAAACAGTTCATTCGAGGCATCTTGGTAAAGCAAGACGTATTATTGACGCACCTCGTCGCTACATCGAATTTTGTAAATCCAAGATATCTCACAATGTCGACTTTAATGGTTTAAGAATCGTTGTTGATTGTGCCAATGGTGCTACTTATCACATAGCTCCCAAAGTTTTTGAAGAACTGGGTGCAGAAGTGATATCGCATGCTGATAATCCAGATGGTATAAATATTAATGACGGTTGTGGTGCGACATCTCCTAAAGCCTTACAAAAACTAGTCAAAGATTCTCGCGCTGATTTAGGTATTGCGCTGGATGGTGATGGTGATCGATTAATCATGGTAGATCATCAAGGAAACTTACTTGATGGCGATGATATTCTTTATGTTATTGCTCAATTAGAAATGGAAAAATTAAATGGTGCTGTTGTTGGTACGGTGATGAGTAACCTTGGTCTGGAGCATGCCATAAAAGAACTTGATTTGAAGTTTTTACGATCATCAGTCGGCGATCGTTATGTTATGGATTTATTACGAAAAGAAAAATTGGTATTAGGTGGAGAAACGTCAGGTCATATTATTAACCTTGGCCTTACAACGACAGGCGATGGAATTATAGCGGCATTACAAGTATTGGAAGAAGTTGCTGTTACAGGTAAAAAATTATCCGAACTTGTAGGTGGTATAACAAAATTTCCGCAAATAATGAAAAATGTAAAACTTAATAAGCAAATTAATATAGTTTCTAACGAAGAAATTAATAATGCGGTTAAAGATGTAGAAAAAACATTGGGTGACTCAGGCCGTGTTGTCTTAAGACCATCTGGTACAGAACCATTAGTGAGAGTAATGGTTGAAGGCGAAGATCATAAACAAGTGGAGATGTTAGTTGATCAACTTGTTAGTAAGGTTGAAGAGGTTGTTAGCAAACTTTAAATTGATGCTTGTACGCATCTAATTACGCCGTAATCAACTTCTTCTTCTAAGGCATCATAAATAGGTTTAATTCGACCTTTTTCTTCATCTTCCATTGATTCAATAACAAAAACGATTTCTTCATATTGTCCTTCTTCAAGATCGACGACGTCATGTACATCAAGTAAACCGACTTCAATTGCATCGGCGAGATGTGTATAAACCGTACTTATTTTTATATCACGTTGCTGTGCAATGTCTTCAATAGGAATGTCTTGTTGAAAAAGTATTAATGTTTCATTGATAGTCGCGCTAAGATTATTATCCAGCAAAGCCGGAAGAGGGTGTTTGGCAATTTCATCTAAGAATTGTTTGCCATAACGTTTTAGCTTTTGTTCGCCAACGCCAGAGATTCGATTCATTTCATTTGAAGATTGCGGTCTTTTCTTAAGCATTTCCTGCAAAGTAGCATCATGAAAAATCACATAAGGTGGTACGCCGGACTCGCTTGCTATTGCCATGCGCAGAGAACGTAACGCTTCCCATAATGTTTCATCTTGTGGTCGAATAGCAGATTTTTGTTTCTTTTCTTTCGTCGCTTTTTCTTCAACCGTTAATTTTCTTAATTCAAGTTGTTGTTCGCCACGTAATACCGGACGGCATTTTTCCGTTAGTCGTAATGCGCCATGACGTTCTATATCGATATCAATAAAGCCTAGTGCAATGAGTTGTCTGAATACACTACGCCACTCTGTTGCGGATAAATCTTTGCCAATACCAAAGGTACTAATTTGATCATGACTATTACGTTGAATTCGTTCGTCTGATTTTCCGAGCAAAATATCAATAATGTAATTCACACCAAAACGTTGTTCAGTTCGGTAAATAGAAGACAATGCTTTTTGTGCAGCTTCAGACCCGTCCCATTTTTCCGGCGGCGTCTGGCAATTATCGCAAGCATTACAATGTTCTGTTGAAGTTTCATCAAAGTAGGCAAGCAAGGTATGACGACGACAAGTGATGAGTTCACATAGTCCCAACATCGATTCAAGTTTGTGATGTTCTACGCGTTTATAAACTTCATTTGCATTGGAATTCTGCATAAACTGCCTGAGTGTAATCACATCCTGTAAACCATACGCCATCCAGGCATTCGCTGGTTCGCCATCACGGCCAGCGCGCCCCGTTTCCTGATAATAAGCTTCAACACTTTTAGGTAAATTTAAATGCGCAACAAAACGCACATCCGGTTTATCAATGCCCATACCAAAAGCAATCGTCGCAACAATGATGACACTATCTTCGCGTAGGAAACGTTGTTGGTTTTGTTGGCGAACTTCGGCGGATAAACCGGCATGATACGGTAAAGCAACACGACCTTGGTCAGTTAACCATTCGGCAATGGCTTCTGTTTTTTTACGCGACAGACAATAAACAATACCGGCATCATTAGGGTGATATTGTTCAAGAAATTTCCATAATCGATTTTTTGGATTATTACCTTCCGAGATCGAGTAAGTAATATTCGGTCGATCAAAACTGTTAATAAAAACATTCGCTTCTTCCAGTTGAAGCTGGGAAATGATTTCATTACGCGTACGTTGATCCGCCGTTGCCGTTAATGCAATTCGAGGAACAGCAGGATAACGTTCATGCAAGATTGTCAGTCGTTGATATTCAGGACGAAAATCATGTCCCCATTGCGATACACAATGCGCTTCATCGATAGCAAATAAAGAAATCTGGCATCGATCCAGTAATGCCAGCATGTGATTAGTTAATAATCGTTCCGGTGCGACATAAACAATATCAAGTTCGTTATTGAGTAATTGTCGTTCTACCTCATTCGCTTCTTCATGACTCATGCTGGAATTTAAAAACGCTGCTTTGACACCAAGCTGAATCAAGGCATCAACCTG
>JBFIIJ010000238.1:0-4477 GCA_041601315.1 Gammaproteobacteria bacterium | reverse complement strand
GGAAGAACATAAACTAAGTGCAACTGATATTTCTACCACGACAGATCGTATTACGAAAGAAGATGTGCTTCGACATATTGGTGGCAAAGGTGAAAATGTAGTCCCCATTCCAGAACAAAAAGCAGAAACTCCACCAGTTACACCTGCTCCTGCACCTGCACCTGCACCAGCAGCAGTAACACCGACACCGGTAGAAAAAGTTGAGGCTGCAAGTAGTACATCACCTGTTCCTGTGTTAACCAGTAGTACTGGTGACAGACCAGAAGAAAAGGTACCAATGACGCGTTTGCGTAAACGTGTTGCTGAAAGATTACTTAGTGCACAACAAGAAAATGCAATCCTGACAACGTTCAATGAAGTAAACATGCAACCTGTTATGGATATTCGTAATCGTTATAAAGATGAGTTTGAAAAAACACACGGCGTTAAACTTGGCTTTATGTCTTTCTTTACACGTGTAGTTATTGAAGCTTTGAAAAAATTCCCTGTTATTAATGCATCAGTCGATGGTGAAAACATTATTTACCATGGTTACTTTGATATCGGTATAGCTGTTAGCTCACCCAGAGGTTTAGTTGTACCTATTGTCCGTGATGGAGATACCTTATCTCTGGCAGAGATCGAAACGAAAATAAGAGAGTACGGTACTAAAGCAAAAGAAGGTAAGTTAACGATTGATGAGTTAACCGGTGGTACATTTACCATTACTAATGGCGGCGTATTCGGTTCACTATTATCAACTCCAATCATTAACCCACCGCAAAGTGCAATATTGGGTATGCATTCTATTCAACAACGTCCTGTCGCTGAAAATGGTGAAGTCGTTATACGTCCGATGATGTATATTGCTTTGTCTTATGATCATCGCATTATCGATGGACGTGATGCAGTTCAATTCCTCGTGTCAATTAAACAACAACTGGAAGATCCTGCACGTCTGCTATTACAACTTTAATAGCAACGAATTCTGAAAAAAGATTTTAAGGTATAAAAAATGAAAAAATATGATGTTGTTGTCGTTGGTGCTGGCCCAGGAGGCTATGTCGCTGCGATACGTTGTGCACAATTAGGACTGAGTACAGCTTGTGTAGAAGGCTGGATTAACGACGAAGAAAAACCAGCATTGGGTGGTACTTGTTTAAATGTGGGTTGTATTCCATCCAAAGCTTTACTGGATTCTTCACATCATTTTCATCACATCAAGAATGAAGCCAGTGACCACGGTATTACTGTTAGCGGTGCAACCATGGACGTTAACAAAATGGTAGCTCGCAAAGCCAAGATTGTAAAAGCATTGACCATGGGCATTAGTGGTTTATTTAAAAAAAATAATATCGACTGGTTAAAAGGACAAGGGAAATTAATAAGTAATACACAAGTTGAAGTTTCACCACTGCATGAAACACATGATGAAAAAGTTATTGTTGAAGCAAGCAACATCATTATTGCAACGGGCTCAGTACCAACAAAAATTCCACCTGCTACTGTAGATAATAAATTAATTGTCGATTCAACCGGTGCTCTTAAATTTAATGAAGTACCACGTCGACTGGGTGTTATTGGTGCCGGCGTAATTGGGCTTGAATTAGGTAGTGTTTGGAACCGTTTGGGATCTGAAGTTACTGTACTTGAAGCCTTACCTGATTTTCTTTCACTCGTTGATCGTCAGGTTGCTAAAGAAGCAGAAAAAGTCTTGCGTAAACAAGGACTGGATATTCGGCTTGGTGCAAAAGTAACCGGGACAGGTAGTAATAATCGTGAAGTGACTGTTAATTTTGATGATGCCGAAGGTAAGCAACAAATCACCTTCGATAAATTAATCGTGGCTGTTGGACGTTCGCCAAATACAAAAGGTTTAGGTGCAGAAGAATGCGGTCTGGAACTTGATCAACGTGGCTTTATTGTTGTTGATGATCATTGCCAAACAAATCTCGAAAATGTTTACGCGATCGGTGATGTTGTTAGAGGGCCCATGCTTGCACATAAAGCATCGGAAGAAGGCGTTGCTATCGCTGAAAGAATTGCAGGTAAACCTGGGCATATGAATTACGAAACAATTCCTTGGGTTATTTATACCTGGCCGGAAATTGCCTGGGTTGGTAAAACAGAAGAACAATTGCAAGCGGAAGGTATTGAATACCGTTCAGGTAGCTTTCCTTTCATGGCTACCGGTCGTGCAAAAGCAATGGGCGAAGCGACCGGCTTCGTTAAAATTCTTGGGGACGCCAAAACAGATCGCGTATTAGGTATTCATATTTTTGGTCCAAGTGCGTCAGAACTAATTGCTGAAGCTGTCGTGACGATGGAATTTGATGGAAGTACAGAAGATTTGGCTCGTACCATACATGCACATCCAACGCTTTCAGAAGCGATGCATGAAGCTGCTTTGGGAGTTGATGGCAGAACTATTCACTTATAAAAAAGTACACATCCTTGTGCGAATATTCAGTGTAACAAGAGGAGGTCATATACATACACTGTGTTTGCTATATGGAGATACATATATTCAATCTTTGAAATAGAGCCATGTCGGCATCTATACCTCGGTAAATCTCTAAGGAGCGCAAGATAAACTTTTACTATTTTGTGTACAATACCTACTTTATTGATATATTGTTTCATAATAGGAAACAATAGAGATTTTAAGATGGATAAGGTAATGAGTATGCGGGTTTTCTTTGCTGTCGCGAAAAACAGCAGCTTTTCTGATGCCGCAAAAAAACTATCTATTTCCAAAGCCATGGCCTCAAAACATGTTCAATATCTGGAAAACTCTCTTGGCGTTAGACTGTTCAACAGAACAACACGAAAGTTAAATTTGACCGATGTGGGTAGTGCTTACTACGAAAAAGTTGAGGGTATTCTTTCAGATATTGATGAAACAGAACTGGCAATTAGTCAGCTTAATTCCGAACCAAAAGGAAAGTTAAAGATTATGGCGCAACCCTCGTTTGGCGCCTTTCACTTATCCCGAGCCTTGTCTGTCTACTTAAGAAAATATCCAGAGGTCACAACAGAAATCGAACTGAGCAATCGAATACCTGATTTAGTTGAAGATGGGATAGATTTGGCATTTCACGTCGGCGAATTAGATGACTCAAGTTTCGTCGCTCGAAAAATAACTTCTGCACGACGGGTTGTTTGTGCTTCACCCTATTATTTAAAACAAAACGGTACACCTCAAACACCAGATGATTTATCGAATCATAATTGTATGATTTATGCGCCTAGAACAGCACTTAATGAATGGGAGTTTGTTGATAAAGGTGAAAATATCAAAGTTAAAGTTTCCGGTGATATTCAGTGTAATGATGGGGATGCCTTACGTATAGCTGCGATACAAGGATGTGGAATCGCACAGTTGCCCACTTATATGGTCGGACTTGATATTCAGGCAGGACGTCTCAATGCCTTACTTGAAAAATACGAGCCTGAAAAGTTACCGGTTTATGCCATATATAATCATAGAAAACACTTGTCCGCTAAAATACAAACTTTTATTGAATATATGTACGAACTTTATCAGCCTGAAGCATATTGGAACGAGTGGACTTGATTTGAATCAAAGAAAGTGAGCGATCTCAAATGTACTATATTTAATATTAATAAACCCAAAGTAGACATAGTCGGCATACATCTGATACGATTTGCGTTTTTGTTGCATTGCAACATTTTCAAATTACAAAATACAGTGAATAGAAATAATTAATTTTTAGGGAGAAGCAACCATGGCAGACAACGTTGTTATTGTCGCAGCAGCACGAACAGCAGTAGGTAATTTTGGCGGTTCCGTATCTGATTTACCGGCACACACACTTGGCGCAGCAGTTATTGCAGAAGTAATTAAACGGGCTGGAATTAAAGCTGAACAAGTCGATGAGGTCATCTTTGGACAAGTATTAACCGCAGGTACGGGCCAAAACCCGGCAAGACAAGCCGCCATACATGCAGGACTGCCGAATGCTGTCCCTTGCATGACAATCAATAAGGTTTGCGGAAGTGGTCTAAAAACGGTTCACCTTGCCGCTCAAGCGATTAAATGCGGCGATGCCGATATTATTATTGCTGGTGGTCAAGAAAACATGAGCCTCTCTCCCCATGTTTTACCTAAATCCAGAAATGGACAAAAAATGGGCGACTGGAAAATGCAGGACTCAATGATTGTTGACGGTTTATGGGATGCATTCAATGATTACCACATGGGTATCACTGCAGAAAATATAGCGAAACAATATGGTATTACTAGAGAAGAGCAAGATGAATTTGCTGCGGCATCTCAACAAAAAACAGAAGCTGCACAAGCTGCTGGTAAGTTTGAAGAAGAAATTGTCTCTATCGAAATTCCACAACGTAAAGGCGATCCAATCATTTTTAATAAAGATGAATTTCCTAAAGCAGGTGTAACAGCAGAAGGCTTAACTAAATTACGCCCTGCTTTTGATAAAGAAGGTACCGTTACTGCTGCAAATGCTTCAGG
>JBFIIJ010000237.1:0-4497 GCA_041601315.1 Gammaproteobacteria bacterium | reverse complement strand
CTTTAGCCCTTGATTATTTCGTTAGATTCTTTGCCAGATTCTCATTCTTTTCAGCCAGCTTTTTAATCAGTGAATCAAACCCCTCTTTCTTGATTTGAGTCGCAAATGAGCCGCGATAGGTTGATACCAGACTTACGCCATCAACTGACACATCAACTACTTTCCAAAGTTCATCTTTCTGATGCATGCGATATGCGACAGGGAAAGGTTGAGCGCCTTTGCTGGTCAGTTCGGTTTTTACGACAGCAAGATTCGAATTTGGATTTTGCTCTGAAGGAAAATACTTCACTTCCTGACCAGAATATTCCAATAATGCCCTTGCATAAGTTCGTACAAGTAATGTTTTAAACTGCTCAATAAATTCATTACGTTGTGCCTCGTTGGCACTTTTCCAATTTTTGCCCAATACCCATTTAGACATACTAATGAAATCAAAATGTGGGATTACCAGTTCATTCACTAATTCATAAACATGGCTTGGATTTGCTTCAAGCTCAGCACGTTGGCTTTCAATTCTGCTAATAACACCTTCGGATGTTTCCTTAACTACTGCGTCAGGTGATTGCGCGACAGCTGCAACTTGACCCGTGCCTGCCAACAAGCATAAGACCAATAATAGCGATTTTATAACTCTGCCTTCCATTGTTATACCTCTGAGGGTTTATTTGTTTAGTCGACCCAATACCGAGCTAAGTAGTTCAGAAGATGTTACTTATTTCATGCTTTTATAGGCATTTTTATTTTTTAAGCAACAACACAATAAGCCCAGTAATCTGGAGAACGGTATTGTAATGACAATATATGTTGATAGAAAGTACTTATCATGTGACTTCCTCAACAGTTTCAGTTCATCAATATACCTCTAGTGATTATTTTACTTCAAGAACTAGTCACAACATATTGTTTAGAAGAACTTTTAACTAAAAGGTTTCCAAATTAATATTAGTTTAGGTAATAACGTCAGTGCCGCAAACAGTGCAATAAACATAGCTAATGCCGTTAACAGGCCAAAATATATCGTTGGAATGAAGTTAGAAAGCACCAAAATTGAAAAACCTATAATAATAGTGATTGCTGTATAAAAGACGGCTTTACCAATATTGGCATGACAATAATGCATTGTTCTGACGTAATCATGCGTTTGTGAGAACTCTTCTCGAAATCGATAAATATAATGAATACTATTATCGACTGCGATGCCTATGGTTATAGCAGCAATAGTAATGGTCATCATATCCAAAGGAATTCGTAACAAACCCATTAAGCCGAGAATTATTGCTGCAGCGAGTACGTTCGGCACTATGCCGATAATGGCTAGGGAAATAGAGCGAAATAGAATCACCAGCATCAAGGCAATACCCGCCATAACTACGCCCAGAGTCAAGATTTGAGACTTAAACAGGCTCTGTAACATGTTGTTATAGAGGACTAGAATACCTGTAATTTGAATCTTGTCTTCAGTCATATGGACTTTTTCCACCAGATCTTTCTTTATCTGTTCGAGTAACTCTTTTCGTCTTAAATCTTTTAATGAATCCAGAATACGGATATTAATACGCGCTTCATTATTCTCTTCCGAAATATAAGGCGTAATCATGCTTTCTTTTAATTCATCAGGCATACGTTTACTGACTATGGCTAATTCAAATGCATCAAATTCACCCTCGTTTATTTCTTCACCCACACGGATAATCGAAGCAAGTGAAAGCACTTTTCCTACAGCCGGTAAAGAATCAAGGTAATCATGGACTTGTTTTATCGTGTCCATACGTTCAGGGGTATACCAACTGTCTTGCTGTTCATCACCAAAACCACCAAACAGAGCGTCCATATCTTCAAAGTCATCTTCGTGTTCTTCAGCTTCTCCGGGCAGCTCTTCCAGATTCAAAATAATATCCAGAGGCGTTGTGCCGCCCAATTTTTCATCAATTAAGCGTAAGCCCTGATAAATCTCGGTATCTTCACTAAAGTAATTTATAAAACTGTTTTCAACTTCAAGACGCGTAATACCATATGCACTGACCACCGCAAGAATTAACGTCAATATCAGTACTTTATTACCATGGCGTTCGGTAAGTTCTGCGAGTTTAGGTGTAAATTGGAACTCATCTCTTGGATTTACCTTTTCGGACGTCTTTGACAATAGAACTAACAGAGCTGGAAATAATATAAATGAAGTCAGGAAAGTAACGCTTAAACCGATGGTCATCATCCAGCCAAAATCGATAACCGGTTTTATACCACTAACCACTAAAGAACTGAACGCCATGATTGTCGTTAAAGCAGTATAAAAACAGGGCCAAACCATTTTACAGGCTGTTGTTAATACCAACTCGTGCTGGGTGTATTCAGGATAATCAAGACAGAGTTGCCGATAACGCACGATGAGATGTACGTTCATAGACATGGTAATGATCAACATCAATGAAATGAAGTTTGAAGAAATAACGGTAACATTCCAGCCAACCAGACCGAGTAAACCAATCATTAGCAAACCAGCATAAAAACAGCTTAATAACGGTAGTAACACCCATCTTAGTTTACGAAAAATAATGGTTAACATGCCTACGAGGAAAAGAAAAACACCAACACCAAATATAATCAGGTCATTTTTGATAAATGTGATCATATCGTCAGCTATCATCGGCACACCACCTAGATATAAAACACCGTATTGCTGATATCTGGAAATAATGTCTCGTATCGTTTCTATGTTTTCATGATTAACCTGGTCTATTACTTTTTTCTGCGCTGTGTATTCAATAATGATTGAATCCAGTCTGGATTGTTCATCGCTATTTAAACCTTCGGTGTTAGCTTTAAAAAGCAAATGATTTCTTTCGCGCTGTAAAGTACGAAATGCTTTTTCATCTTTTATATTGACTTGTAGTGCAGTAGTGGTGCCATCTTCGCTAATGATTAACTTTTTATAAATAGGGCTGGTTAATAATTCTTGTCTGGCCTTATCGATATCTACTTCACCGCCCTCTATCGTTCTTACGTTTTCTGCAACATCAGAAAGAGAACCTTCTACCTGCCTGACAAGAGGAACATCTACCAGACTAATAACCGAGTCAACTGGTTCCAGTACACGTAATTCGTTACGAAGATTAGTAATGTGTGCTATCGAATTTTCAGAGAAAAGATCTTCGTTGGGAGTAAAAGTTACAAACAGGAATTCTTTGGTAGCATAACGATCCAGTGTTTCACGAAATATTTTCAGATCTTTATCATCGTCCAATAATAAAGAATCAGCTGAGGCATCAAGTTTAAAATCTCTGGTGTGCACAGCAAAAAAAGCCAAAATTGCTGCCATCAAAAGACAAACAACAACAGGTTGTTTTAAAACAGTAGCGATATATATTTTTTTTATTAGCTCTATCACTGTTATTACATCACTTAAATTTATAAACAAAAGACACTATAGATATCCTGAAAAAAGGTATCTTTATTAAATATTTAGGGAAAACGAATCGAGGGTTTAATAAATAATGACTTATTAATTCCTAGCCTTCCAGTATTTCAACTTTGTAACCATCAGGGTCTTCTACAAAAGCAAGTATAAGATCGCTGCCCTGCATAGGCCCAGCTTCTCTAACGACCTTACCACCCATTTCTTTTATTTTGTCACAAGTTTTGTATACATCATCAACACCAATAGCGATGTGTCCATATGCATTACCTAAATCATACGATTCGGTACCCCAATTATGGGTTAATTCTATAACCGCAGTATCAGATTCATCGCCATAACCAACAAAAGCAAGTGTAAATTCATGTTCGGGGTACTCTTCCTTTCTAAGTAATTTCATTCCCATAATATCGGTATAAAAATGAAGTGATTTTTCCAGATTCCCTACTCTCAACATCGTATGCAAAACTCGCATTTGGATCCCCCAGTTAGATTAATTAGCAGGCAATATAATACTGCCATCTATAATTTTTTGTATCGTTTCTGCAAATAAAACATGTTCAACCTTCAAAACCTTTGCTGCCAATGATTCTGGAGTGTCATCAGAAGTAACTGCAACGGCTCGCTGTGCCAATATAGCACCTTTATCATACTCTCCATCGACTAAATGTATGGTCACACCCGTCTCTTTTTCACCAGCCTCAATCACTGCTTTATGCACATTCATACCAAACATACCCTGACCACCAAACTTTGGTAACAAAGACGGATGAATGTTAATTATCCTGCCTTTATATGCAGACAATGTTTTCGGACCTATTTTTTTCATAAAGCCTGCCAATAAAACGTAGTCAACATTACAACTATCGAGCAAGGCTTTCATCGCCAGGTCGAGCACATCTGATTCTGGATAAACCTGTGAACTCAAATGTGCAGTATTAATATTTTTTTCCTGAGCCAAAACCAAAGCTAAAGAATCAGCATTATTACTAATCACCAGTTCAACGCTGGCCTGTAATTGACCTTGTTTACACGCATTAATAAGCGCCATCATGTTGCTACCACGTCCGGAAACTAATATGGCT
>JBFIIJ010000236.1:0-4522 GCA_041601315.1 Gammaproteobacteria bacterium | reverse complement strand
GTGATGGCCAAAATAAGATTAACCCGATAGCCATGGTAGTACTGTCACTAGATGCTTTCTCTTCAACAATTCCAGCTGATTCGTTAACTTTCCGTGTTAATCGAGATAGTTCACCGCCAATTTGTTGGCAATCATAACTATCGTACATTACTGGAGAAACATATTGGGTAGGTATTTCGTTTGCGGAAGAAGCACATCCAACTAAAACTGCACACCCCACGACTAATAATAAATTTTTCATAAAGGTCAACTCCCTGTTATGTTATTGATAGTTCCATTAATAAGATAAAATGGCGGAGAGGGTGGGATTCGAACCCACGGGACCGATAAAGGACCGCTGGTTTTCAAGACCAGTGCATTCGACCACTCTGCCACCTCTCCGTCAGGGGCGAGAGAATACATGATCATTTGCTATCGGAAAAGACAAATGAGCCAATTGAATTTAAAGAAAATTTAATGAAACAAAGCTTGAAATTTATCGTCCAAAGCATTACATAATAGATACTGTTTTAATAACAAGGTGAAATAAATGAACGAATCCCCATCTGTAGTTACTCGTAGCTCGACTGAGTCGATACTTTCCACCAATAAAGTATTGAAAAACACATACTTACTGTTGTCGATGACTTTGATTTTTAGTGCAGTTATGGCTGCTGTTTCGATTCAACTTAATTTTCCTCCTTTGCATTGGGCTATTCAGCTTGGCGGAATGATTGGTTTATTAATGCTGACAAACGTATTTAAAAACAGTGCGATGGGCTTATTATGCGTTTTTGCATTTACTGGGTTCTTAGGCTTAACCGCAGGGCCAACTATTAATGCCTATCTCACTTTCTTCAGTAATGGTGCAGAACTCGTTATGACTGCAGCAGGCGGAACAGGGGTCATTTTTCTTGGCTTATCTGGTTATGTACTGACAACTCGTAAAGATTTCAGTTTTATGAGTGGTTTTCTGTTTGTTGGTCTACTCGTAATGATTGTCGCATCTCTTGCTAATTTGTACTTTCAAGTTCCTGCTGTTCAATTAGCCTTATCAGCTGCGTCTATTTTGCTATTCTCAGGTTATATTCTTTACGATACGAGCAAAATAATTCATGGCGGAGAAACAAATTACATAATGGCTACAGTTCAGCTCTTCCTGGATATTTACATTTTATTCATGAATCTTTTGCACCTACTTGGAGCACTTTCAGGCAGAGATTAATATCTAAAATTAATCTAGATTCTACTAAAACCCGACTAAGTGTCGGGTTTTTTTATGTCCAAAGCAAAAAAGTGATGTCGGTGATGTCAAAAATCCATGACGACGACATACAGGCCTTTCTGTAACGCAGGTGCAGCAATATTCTCCTACTATCACTTAGATAGAAAATCATGCTAGCATCCGTGGCGGTACATATAAGAATAATTATTCCTGAAAAAAACAATTCAATATTAAGGGGGGTCACACACGATGAAGATCGGCGTGCCTAAAGAGACATACGCAGGTGAAAAACGCGTAGCGACGACACCTGAAGTTGTTAAATGGTTACAAAAGTTAGGATATAGCGTCTCAGTTGAAGCTGGGGCAGGTTCAGAAGCGAATTTTTCAGACGACGCCTATACAGAGGCCGGTGCTGAAGTTATTAGCGATACCAAAACATTATGGGATTCAGCAGACATAATATTAAAAGTCCGTGCTCCCGATGACAATGAAGTCGGACTTTTACACGACGGACAAACATTAATCAGTTTCATCTGGCCAGCCCAGAATGAAGACTTGATGAAAAAACTTTCTGCCAAGAAAGTTAATATTCTCGCAATGGACAGCGTTCCACGTATCTCACGAGCACAAAAAATGGATGCGCTTAGTTCTATGGCCAATATTGCTGGTTATCGAGCTATTGTTGAAGCATCACATAACTTTGGCCGATTCTTTACCGGTCAAATTACTGCTGCCGGTAAAGTACCTCCTGCGAAAGTATTGGTTATCGGTGCAGGCGTTGCTGGATTAGCCGCCATCGGTGCTGCAAATAGTCTTGGTGCCATCGTTCGTTCATTTGATACTCGTCCAGAAGTTAAAGAACAAGTTGAAAGCATGGGCGCTGACTTTCTTCTACTCGAATTTGAAGAAGATGGAAGTGGTGAAGGTGGTTACGCAAAAACCATGAGTGATGAATTCATTGCTGCAGAAATGGCGTTGTTTGCAGAACAAGCAAAAGAAGTCGACATTATTGTTACTACTGCACTTATTCCTGGTAGACCTGCACCAAAATTAATTACCGCTGACATGGTTAAATCCATGAAGAACGGTAGTGTGATTGTCGATTTAGCCGCAGAACAGGGTGGTAACTGTGAGTTAACCGTACCGCATGAACTGTCAGTAACGGATAACGGTGTAACAATCATTGGTTATAGCGACTTACCTAGTCGTTTACCGACTCAATCAAGTCAACTCTATGCAACCAATCTGCGTCATATACTGACTGATATGACTCCTGAAAAGGATGGTCAAATGGTCATAAACATGGAAGATGAAGCTGTACGTGGCGCAACCGTAATTAATGCGGGTGAAATTACCTGGCCACCACCAGCGCCAAAACTCTCAGCTGCGCCAGCTAAACAAGCAGCACCTGCAGTTATTGAAAAAGCAGCGCCTAAACCACCAAGTTTATTTAAACAAATGCTACCGGTCATTATCGGCGCACTTGTATTACTTGGCTTGGGTTCAGTCGCACCGACCTCTTTCATGACGCACTTTACTGTCTTCGTCTTATCTTGTTTTGTCGGTTATATGGTGATCTGGAATGTATCCGCTTCACTACATACACCGCTAATGAGTGTAACCAACGCAGTCAGTAGTATTATTGTTATCGGCGCACTGGTACAGATATCCTCTTCGGATAGTTTGCTAGTCGGAATCGCTGCCTTTGGCATCCTTATAACCAGCATCAACATCGCAGGTGGCTTTGCAGTTACCAAACGCATGTTAGATATGTTCAGAAAATAAGGGGATTATCATGTCAGAAGGTTTAGTAACATCAGCTTATATTGGGGCAATTATTTTATTCATCCTCACACTGGGTGGATTAAGTAATCAGGAAACCGCACGTAGGGGTAATGTTTACGGCATTATCGGAATGACACTCGCCATCTTGGCGACGGTCTTCGGTCCAGAAGTCTCAAGTAATATTCACATCATCATTATTACCATGTTGGTGGGCGGCACAATCGGTGTCATTCTCGCTAAAAAGGTAGAAATGACTCAAATGCCAGAGTTAGTCGCAATCCTACATAGTTTGGTTGGTTTAGCGGCAGTGCTAGTTGGCTATGTTAACTTTATGGGTGAATCAGGCCTTTCAGGTATCGAAAAGTCCATTCATGAAGTTGAAATATATATCGGTGTACTCATCGGTGCCGTCACATTCTCAGGTTCGGTGATTGCGTTTTGCAAGTTGAGCGGAAAGATTGGTGGTAATCCATTAATGCTGCCAGCCCGTCATTGGTTAAACTTGGGCTTACTCATTGCTGCTATTTATTTCGGTTATGATTTTGTTCATCAAGGACATATTGATGGTGGCAATCCACTCATTCCTCTCATCATCATGACTGTGATTGCCCTGCTCTTTGGTATTCACATGGTTATGGCAATTGGTGGAGCAGATATGCCTGTCGTTGTTTCAATGTTAAACAGTTATTCAGGTTGGGCAGCTTCAGCAACCGGCTTCATGCTTTCCAATGACTTGTTGATCGTAACAGGTGCATTAGTTGGTAGTAGTGGTGCTATCTTGAGTTACATCATGTGTCGTGCAATGAACCGAAACTTCATCTCTGTTATAGCCGGTGGTTTTGGCACTGATTCAGGTGGCGGCTCTAGTGATGGCGAAGTTGTCGACCAAGGTGAAGTCGTTCCTATTGATACCGAAGAAGTTGCAGCGTTATTAATGGATGCGAAAGAAGTGATGATTATACCTGGTTACGGAATGGCAGTAGCACAAGCACAACATACTGTTCATGAAATAACACAGGCCTTACGTGCCAAGAAAATAAATGTACGTTTTGGTATTCATCCTGTTGCCGGTCGTATGCCGGGTCATATGAACGTACTATTAGCAGAAGCGAAAGTGCCTTATGACATCGTCTATGAAATGGATGAGATTAATGATGATTTCCCTAAGATAGACGTCTCCGTCATCATTGGGGCAAATGATATTGTTAACCCATCCGCGATGGAAGATCCCAATAGTCCTATCGCTGGCATGCCAGTCATGGAATGTTGGAAAGGCGGAACATCCATCGTTCTTAAACGTGGTATGGCAACCGGTTATGCCGGTGTTCAGAACCCACTTTTCTTCAAAGAAAATACACGCATGTATTTCGGTGATGCAAAAGAAAGTCTGGATGCAGTATTAAAATTATTGCTGTAAATGCTTCTTTACTAAAGTAGTACTTAAAAGCGCCCTACTCGGGCGCTTTTTTGTTAATCTTAATTATTCTTTTATATGGAATAAGACGTATGTACGAATTACTCTATACCAGTGTG
>JBFIIJ010000235.1:0-4539 GCA_041601315.1 Gammaproteobacteria bacterium | reverse complement strand
TGATATTCTGTTGATGGTCTATCAAGGGTGATTAAATTTGTGCTTTCACACGGCGACTTAAAAATAATCTGCGGATACCAGCTAATTTTGTCATGCTCATCCGTAATTTTATTAACTAAGCGAACGTCTCCTACGGCAATGTTGGCGTGTCCGGCAACACCAATGTTTAACCAGATATCAGCGCTAGACGTATTTAAACAGGCATGGTGATAACTGATTGCAGCAGCGGCATTTAATTTTCCAACACTTGTTATGGTTAAACTTATTTCTTTATCTTTCGATTGATATATACGAAACAAATTAAACTGTTTTAATTCAGTTAATTTAAAATGTTGAATGATGGGTTGGGCTTCGCAGTGAAGTGCGCAAAAGATATGAATCATGATGTTTATTTATTGTTATGCATTTTGTTTTGACTGTTGCGACAATAATGCTTCGAATTTTTCACAATATTCATTTTTACCGTGCTTTTCAGCTCCTTTAAGAAAAATAGTTATTTTTTTAATCAACATGTCCGTTGCTGCCTGATAATCTTCTTTATTCAAATTGTTTGATGCTATTATTTTTTCTAAAGCCATAATGCGAAAACGATCCATCCCCCAATGCTGTCGTGATAATTGATCATCATGCCCACCAAATTTATTGGTTAATGCCTCATCAATAAATAACACAGGATACTTGCAACAAATTCTTAACCACATATCGTAATCTTCGCATGCAGGTAAGTCTTCATCAAATAAACCTACATCATCAAATACTTGTTTGTTAATCATGACTGACGAAGGAGAAATTGCGCAAAGCGGCAAACAATGCTGAAAGATATTATATCCACCACGTTTTTCATGTTTCTTGCCCTGATTTAATATTTTTCCATCTCTATACCAGTTTTCATTCGTATGACAGATCAAATATTCAGGATTATCAATAATGACTTCTGTTTGTTTTTCTAATTTATTGTCTTGCCAACTATCATCAGAATCGAGCAAACAAATCCAGTTTCCAATCGCATTTTTAATTCCTGTATTGCGTGCCGAACTCACTCCGCTATTATTTTGCGAGATAAGTTTTATTTGAGGATATTGATCGCCGATTATCTCTATTGTTTCATCAGTAGAACCGTCATCAACGACAATAATCTCATCAGCAGCATGAGATTGAGCCAAAACTGAATCGATTGCCCGTGGCAAAGTCGAGGCTCGATTGTATGTTGGAATAATGACGCTGATTTTAAGCATGGCACAACTTGAGTTTACAGTGAACAGGGTTAGAATAGCGCGCTCACAATAAACGACCAATACAATAAATGGAACGCCTAAAAGATAAAATTGCCGTCATTACCGGAGCTAGCAGTGGTATTGGTCGTGGAATAGCCCAGGCTTTTGCTCAGGAAGGTGCCGATATTGTTGTTAATTACAACAAATCTAAAGATAGTGCAGAATCCCTTGTAGATGAAATAAGACTGTCAGGTCGCCGCGCAATTGCTATACAAGCCGATATGGCTGATGAAGATGATATCGATCGATTAATTGCACAGACGATAAAAGAGTTTGGTCGTATTGATATATGGGTCAATAATGCAGGCGCAGATATCTTGACCGGAACAGGTGCTGCTGCCGAAATACATGAAAAACTGGAACACCTAATCGAAGTTGATCTAAAAGGAACAATCAAAGCCTGTTGGTCAATTACTCCAACAATGCAAGAACAGGGCTACGGTGTCATCGTTAATATGGGCTGGGATTTGGCAACACATGGTTTTGAAGGTACCAATCCACAAATATTTGCCGCTACAAAAGCCGGAGTATTAGGTTTCACGCGTTCATTCGCAAAATCCGTTGGTCCTGAAATCAGAGTTAATATGGTTTCGCCCGGCTGGATATCGACTTCATTTGCTGAAGAACATATGGAAGATGAATATTATCAAGCGCGTATAAAAGAAATTCCGCTAGCTCGTTTTGGCAGACCAGAAGATGTCGCGGCTGCTGTTGTTTTTCTAGCATCTGATGATTCGTCTTACCTCACAGGTGAAGCGATTAAAATTAATGGTGGTTTAGTTTAAGTTTTGTTTTATGTCTGAAGAATCAAAAAAGAAAGGCTTAGAAGTTCGCACAGAAGTGATGGGCGAAGAATTTGTTCAACGTGCAATAAACAATACGACGGAATTAACCGAGCCACTGCAAGACTGGATCAATGAACATGCATGGGGATCGACATGGCAACGTGATGGAATTTCAAAACAAACACGATCATTAGTCACCATTGCCATGTTAGCTGCATTAAAAACACCGACTGAATTAAAAGGCCATGTACGTGGCGCGTTAAATAACGGTTGTACCGTTCAGGAAATACAGGAAGTGTTATTACATTCGATTGCTTACTGTGGCGCACCAGCAGCACAAGAAGCATTTCGAGCCGCACAGGAAGTTATAGATGGCTGGCAGAAGAAAGATTAACTATTGTTTTCTATCGGTCCATAGGCAAATTTTTAAATAGTGAAAAGTCTATAGAGGATATTCTAATCAAGTGAATGCAATAACGGGTCGATGCCTTTGTGAATCTGTTTCCTTCAATCTTACTTCAGAGTCATTGGGATGTCGGATATGTTGGTGTCATGATTGTCAACATATCTCAGGAAATGGAACAGTGAATATGCTTGTTCCGAGTGAAGGGCTTACCGTTACAGGAAAAGTAGCGGAATACAAAAAATTAGCCAGTAGTGGTAATGAAATTATTCGCCAGTTTTGTCCAAATTGTGGCATTCATTTATTTGCTAAATCATCAGGGCGACCAGGATTAACGATTATACGTATAGGTAATTTTGATGATCCCTCAAGTATTCATCCGACAATGAATATTTGGACTTCAAGTGCACCTGATTGGGCATGTTTTGACCAGAAACTCGATAGAGTGGAACATCAACCAAGACCACCAAAACCAGAAAAAAATTAATTATGGTGCTTGCTTCTAGATAATCACTTTCATATTATTTTTCTTTCTCTTTCTCTGGCATTTGCTTCAATACAATTAATAAAACAAAACCAATAATCATAATGATCGTCGCTGCAAACATGGCGATGGTATAACGACCAGTTACTTCAGCAATATAACCTGAAATCGCAGGCGCAATAATCTGTGCAATAGCGTAAAAAATAGAAATGCGTCCCATCGGTTTGGCAGGTTTTGTCGGATATAACTTACCGACCAGTGACAACATCATACTGACTATACCCATCATACTGCCGCCATAAATCAGTGCGCTGATAATCAACATATAAAGTGGCACATCAAATGCGAGTATAAAAACACTAATTGTCATTAATGCATACGCCATCATCAGTGCATTGATATCGCCATGTCGATTCGAAATTTTGTCCCACATGACACAGGAAGGAATTGTCGTGATGCCAACTAAAAACCAGGCCCAGTTACCATAACCTTGTAAAGCCGGTTGGTTATTTGCAATAACGACTAAAAATGTTGCATAGATAACATAACCAATGCCGACACAAAAATAACTAATAGAGAGTAGTTGTAACCATTTTTTTGAAGGGGGATTATCTATGAGTTGTTCACCGGCTTTTGTTACATCGTGACCATCAGGACGAGGTAACCAGAACCACGCAGGTAGAGCGAGTATTAAACCAAGTAGCGCAAATATTTCCCATTGCTCAGTCCAGTTATAGTTTGGTAGCATTAATTGAACAGCTAGTGCTGATAAAGCAATGCCAACACCCACTCCACCAAAATGTGCACCCATGTCCATTTTGTAACCATGACGTATCAGCCAGTTAAGTATGAGGCCTGAACCCAATAACAAACCGCCAGCAGATGTTAGGCCTGATAAATAACGCAAGACAGCCCAAATAATCCATTCATCTGTCCATGCCATAGCCGCTGTAGTAATAATCGCCGTGATTAAAGACAGTCTGTAAAGTCTGTCTTTAAGTTTTAAATCACTGATTGATGCGGCGATTAATGTACCTGTTAAGTAACCCATATAGTTGAAAGTAGCTAACCAACCACCAATAGTATCGTTCAGTACGTGCGCATCCTGCATGACTTGAAGTAACGGTGTATAAGCAAAGCGAGCAATGCCCATAGTAAGCACAAGGCTGCAAATGCCCGCAATAAACACTTTGATATTGGCTTTTAGCATTGTAGAAGAAATGAACTAAAGAAGATTATTTCTCTACCTAATAGTGAATCAAAGAATGTACATTGTATTTTGATAATTTTTCCCTGCCATTAAGAAAACCCAGTTCTACAACAAACGCACAAGCGACAACTTCAGCGCCTAATTTCTCAACTAATTCACAACTTGCTGCGGCTGTCCCGCCTGTTGCTAATAAATCATCAACTAACAAAACTTTATCGCCTTTTTCCAAAGCATCGATATGGACTTCTAGTGAAGCTGAACCGTATTCGAGATCATAAGACATAGATTCAACATCGTAGGGTAGTTTTCCTGGTTTGCGTAATGGAATAAAGCCGATACCAAGTTCCCATGCTGCCAAACTACCGAAAATAAAACCGCGCGCT
>JBFIIJ010000234.1:0-4557 GCA_041601315.1 Gammaproteobacteria bacterium | reverse complement strand
TTTTATGGCTGCGTTATTGAGTGCTTGTGTTGGATTAGTGATAAATCAAACAGGTCTGTTTGGTAAATACTGGCGTTTTTTAGTGCGTTCTGGAGTTAATTAAAGAATTAGTTTTGACAGTGATTTAAATTCGGAGTGAGAAGCATCTCTAAGCCATTCAAATAAAACAGACTCGGTACTTAATAAAACGCTACCAGCCGAATTTAATCTTAATAGAGCGGTTTCATAACTTGTTGACTTGCGAGAAGCAATCGCATCTGTGACGACAAATACTTCATAACCTTCTGTTATAAATTCCAGTGCACTCTGTAATACGCAGATATGAGCTTCTATACCCGTTAATATAATTTGCTTTTTGTTAATTTGTTTTAGATGTTCAGGTAAATCATTCGCGCCAAGACAGGAAAAGCATGTTTTATTATAGATTTTTGATGATTCAGTAAGTCTCTCTGTAATAAATTCTTCAACTGGACCCAAGCCCTTAGGGTATTGTGCTGTAACAATAATCGGGACATTAAGTTGATTTGCTGCACTTAATAATATGTCGGTATTCTTTCTTAATCGTGATATGACATCATCAGGAATAGCCGAACTTAATTTCGCCTGAACATCGATAATGATGAGGCAACTATTATTTGCATCACATAGTGAGCTTATATTCGTGTTTTCGACCATAATTTATATTAACCAGGCATTAACCAACTCAAGATCTTCTTCAGAGAGGGTGCCTGCGGCCTGTTTTAATTTAAGCGTATTTAAAATGTAATCGTATTTTGCTTGACTGTAATTGCGACGTGCTTCGGACGTTGTCCGCTGTGAAGCAACAACATCAACAGCAGTACGCGTGCCAACTTCAAAACCGGCTTCTGTTGCTGCTAATGCGGTTTCACTGGAAACGACTGCTTGTTTTAATGCATTGACCTGACTTATACCGGAAATAACACCCAGATAAGCTTCACGGGTTAATCGTTGTGCAGAACGCCTTGCTTGTTCCAAAGAATGCATCGCAATATTGTAATTTTGGTGAGCTTCACGCACCTGAGAGCTTACTAAGCCACCAGAATATATCGGGATATTTAATTCAAGGCCAATGGATGATGCATGAGTCTTTGTTGCACCAAAACGACCGCCAGCAGAGTCATAACCATGCGCACCAACCAGATCTAGTGTCGGATAATGTCCTGCAGATTGCCGTTCAATTTCACTTCTTGCCGTTTCTAAAGCATGTCTTGCTGCAACCATACCCAAATTTTGTTGTAACGCAATTTCTGTCCAGCTTTCTATGACTTCAGGGTCGGGTCGTACCAATGACATATTTTCACCCAAAGTCTCAAGGTCGCTTACATAATCGCCGGTTAATTCACGCATGGCTTCCTGAGCATTATCAATTGCGTTTAGCGCAAGAATTTCCTGTGCAACAGCAAGATCGTATCCCGCTTGTGCTTCTGTAACGTCAGTGATAGCACTTAATCCTACTTCAAAGCGTTGATTTGCCTGTTCAAGTTGTCGGCTTAAAGATTTAACTTCAGCCTGTGCAAACTCAAGATTATCCATTGAGGAAAGTACATCAAAATAGCGCTCAGCAATACGAACCATTAAAACCTGCTGCGCTTCAATAAGTTCGGCTTCTGCCTGATCTATTTCACTGTCGGCTTGATCAAGAGCGATAAAACGGTCACGTCTATAGATCGGTTGAGAAATATTCAAAGAATATCCGCGTCGATTGAAATTTATCTCACCTGCAGAACCAAATGTACTGGCAGAAGAAATATCCTGATCGAATCGAGTGGTATCGGCACTTATGTTCACTGAAGGTAATAATTGTGACATGGCCTGAGGTCGTGCTTCTAAAGTAGCGCGTTGAGAAGACACTTCCTGTAAATAAGTGGGATCATTTTTTTCTGCAAGTTTGTACACGCTCAATAGATCTGCAGCCAGACAATTAACTGAGAATAATAAAGACGACAAAAGTAAATTCGTGTTAACGAGATTAATGTTCATAAAATGACGATCTGTTTTTAATTATTATGTTTTACGAAAATGACAAGCTTCAATACTGAGGCATATCTGTATCAACAGATTTAGCCCAGGCATCAACACCGCCTTCAAGATTCGCAATATTACCGTAACCGTTACCTTCCAGATAACTGGCCACTTGAAAACTACGCATACCATGATGGCAAATTACGACTGTTTCGTCATCCGGTTTAAGTTCATCAAGCATGCGTTGAACATTTGACATGCTAATATTGAGTGAACCTTCTATATGACAAGTTTCATATTCCCAGGTTTCACGTACATCCAATAAAACCGGTTTTTCGCCAGCATCAAGTTTTGTTTTTAATTCTTCAGCACTTATTGTTTTCATAAATTTTAAAATTCAAAGGCTTCTTTTTGTTCCGAACCAATTAGTGGAGCCAAATCAATTTCAAATAAACTTGTTTTTGAAAAATTAACATCACTTTGCTTTGTGAATACACAGGCTTCCATTGCGGGCGATTCGCCAATAATGGCAAACATGCGTCCCTTTTCGTTTAATAGATTTAAAAATCGTTCATCCATTTTCGGTAAAGAAGCCGTTAAAACGAGGACGTCATATTTTTCAGTTTGGTCAAACAGATTGTATGCGTCAGCGCTTTCGAGTCCGATATTAGTCAGTCCTGTTTTTATGATTTTGTCATTCGCTGCAACAATAAAGTCAGGATAAATATCAATGCTCTTAACCTGTTTTGCTGATTTCGCCAGTAATGTTGTTAAATACCCACAACCTGTCCCAATTTCTAATACAGTTTCATCGGATTTCAAAGCGAGCGATTGTAAAAGTCGTGCCTCAACTTTTGGCGTCATGGTACTTTGACCGTGACCTATAGGAATAGAGATATCAGCAAATGAAAGATCTTTGTAACCATCAGGAATAAAGTCTTCACGGTGAATTTCGTTTAAAAGATCCAGCACATTCGTATCAAGGACTTCCCATGTACGTATTTGCTGTTCAATCATGTTTGATCGGGCTAGTTCTATATCCATTTAATTTTCTCTAATAAGAGTTGTAGTTATTAATCGTATTATATAGCATGTCATCAAGCTAGGGGCGCCTTTATAGGCTGAGATTGACCCTTGAACCTGATCTGGTTAGTACCAGCGTAGGGAAGCAAGCATCTTGCCATTGGCGCTCGTAAATTATAATTCTTTTAATATAAAAGAGGCTATTTTCATGAGTGCGAATCCAGACACCATCCTTAGTAATACAGCGACAGTTGATAAAAAAGCGGTCGAAGCGATACCAAACTCGAAGAAAATACACGTTACCGGTTCAAGACCTGATATTCGTGTGCCTATGCGGGAAATCTCGTGTTCACCAACTCAAACTCAAACTGGTCTCGAAGAAAACACACCCATTACTGTTTATGACACGTCAGGTCCCTATACTGATCCTGAAGTTGCGATTGATATTCGTAAAGGTTTACAGCATTTAAGAGCAGGATGGATCATCGAGAGAAATGATACGGTTGAACTTGAGGGACCAAGTTCGGATTACGGTGTCCAACGTTTAAATGACCCGGAATTAATGAAATTGCGTTATGCAGCACCTCCAAAACCTCGAGTTGCTAAATCAGACGCGAATGTCACGCAAATGCACTATGCGCGAAAAGGGATTATTACACCGGAAATGGAATTTATTGCGATTCGTGAGAATCAACGCCTGAATGAATACAAAGATAAGTCATTATTAAAACGACATGCGGGTGTGCCGTGGATGAGTAATTTACCAGAAGAAGTCACACCTGAATTTGTTCGAGATGAAGTCGCCGCAGGTCGCGCCATTATTCCGAATAATATAAATCATCCTGAATCAGAACCGATGATTATTGGTCGTAATTTTCTGGTGAAGATTAATGCCAATATCGGTAACTCCGCTTTAGGTTCAACCATTGAAGAAGAAGTAGAAAAAATGACCTGGTCGATTCGTCATGGTGCCGATACGGTCATGGATCTTTCAACCGGAAAAAATATTCATGAAACACGAGAATGGATTGTAAGAAATTCACCTGTACCGATTGGTACCGTTCCCATTTATCAAGCCTTGGAAAAAGTAAACGGTAAAGCCGAAGATTTAACCTGGGAAATTTATCGCGACACCTTAATCGAACAAGCCGAGCAGGGCGTTGATTACTTTACCATCCATGCCGGTGTTCGTTTGGCTTATATTCCGTTAACGGCAAAACGTGTGACCGGTATTGTGTCGCGCGGTGGTTCAATATTAGCGAAATGGTGTTTATCGCATCATAAAGAAAACTTTCTCTATACGCATTTCGAAGACATTTGCGTATTAATGAAGCAATACGATGTTGCCTTTTCATTAGGTGACGGGTTACGTCCCGGTTCATTAGCGGATGCAAATGATGAAGCACAGTTTGCAGAATTAAAAACATTAGGGGAGTTAACAAAGATTGCCTGGAAACATGATGTGCAAGTCATGATCGAAGGTCCGGGACATGTACCGATGCACATGATCAAAGAAAACATCGATAAAGAAATGGACGAATGTCATGAAGC
>JBFIIJ010000233.1:0-4568 GCA_041601315.1 Gammaproteobacteria bacterium | reverse complement strand
GGTGGATTTCCATGTTATGGGGACCGTACATTATGTCCGCCTATTTAAATACGGTAATTTAAATGTCTGCTGTTTTACGAATAGTCTTAACTGGCGGGATAGGTTCTGGAAAATCTACTGTTGCATCTAAATTTCAAGACCTTGGCGTACCAGTAATTGATGCTGATAAAATCTCAAGAGATATTGTTGAGACTAATAAACCTTGTTTAAATAATATTGTAGATGAATTTGGAGAAGATATTTTAACAACTAAAGGTATTCTTGACCGCAATAAGTTAAGAAAAATCATTTTTAATAATGATGCGGCAAAAAAAAAACTGGAAGAAATATTGCATCCTGTCATCTATCAAGAAATAGACAAACAAATCACTAAAGTACATTATCCGTATTGTTTAATCGTAGTGCCTCTGATTATAGAAACACAGGCAACGGATCGTTTTGACAGAATTCTCGTAGTTGATACCCTCGAAACAACACAGCTTGAAAGAGCCAGCAGCAGAGACAAAGCCTCATTTGATGATATAAAGAAAATTATTAAAAATCAGGCAAATCACGAATTACGACTAAAATTAGCAGATGATATAATTGATAATAACCTTACAATTGAAGAACTTAATGAGGCTGTGCTTATATTACACGAGAAGTATTTGAAACTAAGTAGCTATAATAATTAAAAAAATGAATAATCAATCTTTCATGACCTCGTTTATTTAAAATAATAGTTATGCAAAATAAAATAATATTTGAACAACCACTAAACGAAAGGATGAGAAATCTATTACGTTTAGAGCATCTGTTCGATCTTATTGCACATCGTTCACAAGATACTATTAGCGAGTGGGATTATCGAAATATTCTAGAGTCCCTTCTTGAAATCAACGACCTTTTAAGTCGTTCTGATTTTAAAACTGAATTAATTAAAGAATTAGAACGACATTCTTCACTGCTTTCAGCTCTTGAAAATAATCCTGCTGTTGATCAAACAAGATTAAAAAAAATAAATAGCAATATTAGCGAACTGTCAGTACAGCTCAGAAGTAACTCATACCAACCTGGCAATGCATTAAAAATCGATGAGCTGGTTAGCAGCTTCAAACAACGCACTAGTATCCCAGGTGGCACTTGTAGCTTTGATTTACCCAGACTTCACTACTGGCTCAATCAAGCTGCTGTTAAACAGCAACAGGATTTATTTAATTGGTCAAATGATATCGATCCAATCAAGAAATCAACGTATTTAGCGTTGGATATGATTAGAAATAGTTCTAATCCAATCAAGGAAAAAGCAGAATCTGGTTTTTATCAAAAGCCTATCGAATCAAATATACCCTGTCAGTTAATAAGAGTTATTTTACCTTCAGCAAGTCGATTTTACCCGGAAATTAGTGGAGGTAAACACCGTTTCACCATACGTTTTATGGAAGAAAACTCGACAAATAGCAGACCAACCCAAACTGATAATGATGTCGATTTTGAGCTTCATTGCTGTATCTTATGAGTAAAATAATTATTTGCCCAATATGTGATAAAGAGGCTGAACTTGCTAGTTCTAATCCATATCGTCCTTTTTGTTCAAAACGTTGTAGATTAATAGATCTTGGACAATGGATTGACGGTACCTACTCCATAACAGATAACACTACGACTGAAAATAACGTTGACGTTGATTCTTTTCATAAACATTAGATTTTAACTAGATAGAAGCTGACTTACTGATTCTGTCGAATTCCAAATTGCACTTATCATTGCTATTCCAAAAGCATCATATAATTTGGCAACTTCAAGGTCCGTTGGATTTAATCCACCAAGCGCATATACAGGAAATTTAACTTTCTTTTTCAATGTATGGAATTTTTCCCAGCCAATTTCTTCTTTATCAGGATGACTAGTAGTCTTTAAGATTGGCGAGACAAAAGCATAATTTACATTTAATTTTTCAGCAAGAATAAGTTCTTCTTCGTTATGACAGGATGCACCTAAAATATAATTTTCACTTATTGGTCTACTTATATGTTTTTTTAATTCTTTAGAGTTCAAGTGAATACCATCAATTTCATAAGTATTAACATCTTCAGGGGTTCCATTAAGAATTAATTTTCCATTATGTCTTTTTGATAATTCACTAATTTGCTTAATCAGCATTGAAAAATCGGGCTCATTTCTATACTCCAACCGCAGTTGAAACAATTTTAATCCGGCGGTATAGCAATCGTTAACTACAGAAAGAAATCTGGAACTATCTTGATATGTAGGCTGGCTTATCACATAGAACTGCCCTAGAGATAATGTCTGAATGATATGTTTATTTGCATCGGGAAAATTATAATTATTTAGCTCATTAACCAGAGACCACACTATCTCTTGATTTTCCTTGCTTTCTACATCTCCTCTCCATGCATTTACTTCCCATACATCGAGTAAAACTTGTTTATCAGGATAATTATATGAAACCGTCGTTAATTGTTTTGCCTCTTCAACTGTTATGCCTAATTCTTCATATAATTCGCGTCGTAAAGCAGACATAACATCTTCATTATCTTCTACCTTACCACCAGGAAATTCCCATAAACCAGCTAAGTGTTGTTTAGCCGTTCTCTTTGTTATTAATACTTTGTTCTTGTCTGAATTATATATGACACCAACTGCGACATGTATTCTTGTATTCACTCAGCTACGATATTCTGCGTTAATAGTAATGTATTCGTGTGATAAATCTGTTGTCCATAATTTTTCACCATGGCTTCCTCTATTAAGATTAACAGATAACTTTATTTCGACTTGACTCATTACTTTCTTACCTTTCTCTTCAGTATATGTTTCTGAACGCTGTCCGTTTTCAACAATGCATACATCATCAAGAAAAACGTTTATTTTATTTACATCTAAATCATTAATACCTGAATTTCCAATCGCGGCGATTATTCTGCCCCAATTAGCATCAGAGGCAGTGAAAGCTGTTTTTACTAATGGTGATTCTGAAATTTTATACCCTACACGAAGACATTCATCTGCATTTTTTCCACCATGAACGTCTACTGTTATAAATTTTGTTGCGCCTTCTCCATCTCTAACTATTGCTTGAGCCAGATCACTACAAACTTTTATAACAGTATTTTCAAAAGCTATATAATCATCACTATGTTCATTATCTATAATAAGATTGTTAGCTTTCCCTGTAGAAATAAAAATACAAGCATCATTTGTTGATGTATCGCCATCTATTGTAATTCTATTAAAACTTTTATTTACCGCATTAAAAAATATCTTATCAAGCACATCTTTACTTACATTTGCATCTGTTGCAATAAACGAAAGCATAGTTGCCATATTAGGTTTGATCATACCTGCACCTTTCGCAATGCCGGTAATACTAACTATGACTCCATTTACTTCTACTTGACTTGATACTGCCTTAGGTATCGTATCAGTTGTCATTATCGCCTTGGCAGCTTCTAGCCAAGAATCTCCGGATAAATTATTAATGAGTTCCGGCAGTGCTGTTTTTATTTTATCTACAGGCAAATCCTGACCGATGACACCCGTAGAAAAAGGGAGCACCTGATTTTCGTTGCAGCCAGTTAAAGTAGCTAATGATTGGCAAGTATCAACTGCATTTAAAAGCCCTTTTTCACCTGTGCCTGCGTTTGCATTTCCCGCATTTATTAAACAATATCGAGGTTCAGATTCAGACAGATTATTTTTTGCAATCTTAACAGGCGCGGCACAAAATAAATTCTTTGTAAAAACAGCTGAACTAATAGCGCTTTCAACAATTTCTAACAAAATTAAATCATTTCTTTTTCTTGCATAGATATTTGCTGATGTAGCAGAAAGACGTATGCCTTTTATTGGAATTAGATTTTCGGGAATTTTAATATTTACTGACATTTATCTGTTCTACTAAATTAACAAATTTAGACGTACTAAATATATCGCTATGTTACTTTGCCATGACATTGCTTATATTTTTTACCAGAACCACAGGGGCATGGCTCATTACGTCCTATTTTTGGTTTATTTTTAACAAAAGGTTTATTAACGCCTAGAGCAGTTTGGCTTTGTGTTTCCGGATGCAAACTATCAGGTGCAGAAGCATGATTAAAATTCATATTTTGCTTGCGCTCCTTTTTCTCGGCTATTTCAACATCCTCTTCCGTTCTTATGTTTACTCTTGAAAGAAACACAACCACATCATGCTTCATGTTTTCAAGCATTTGTACAAATAATTCAAATGCTTCGCGTTTGTATTCCTGTTTTGGATTTTTTCCTGCAAAACTTCTTAATTGAATACCTTGTCTAAGATGGTCCATGTTAACCAAGTGTTCTTTCCAATGTCGATCTAGCACATCAAGCATGATTTGTTTTTCAATACGTCTCATCAAATCAGAGGTGATAATTTCTACTTTATCTTTAACCAATTCATCCATTGCAGCATGTAGTTTTTCACGTAGCGATTCTTCATGTAACGACTTATCTTGATCAAGCCACAATTGGATATCGACAGTTAAATCAAACTCATGCTGAAATGCTTCTTTTAAACCAGCAACATCCCACATTTCATCCATGCT
>JBFIIJ010000232.1:0-4573 GCA_041601315.1 Gammaproteobacteria bacterium | reverse complement strand
GCTTTTAATTCTTGTGCTATTTTTTTAATCCCCTCTTCCACCACTGATTCTTCCATTGAATAAGTAATGCGAATGCATTGATGTTTATGATCCCAGTCGTCTTCCAAGCCAGAGAAAAAATACGAACCCGAAATAACCAACACATTTTTTTCTTTTAAACGATCATATAGTTCGTTTGAAGTAATCGGTAATCCAGGTAACCAAAGCCATAAAAACATTGCACCTTCAGGTTTATGAATATAATAATCAAGGCCTTGAAACTCTTTATGTAAAATCTCAACGGCATGCTCTACCTTATTTTGATAATACGGTTTTATTAAAAGTTGTGATAGACGTAATATTTCACCACTGCTGATTAAATCAGTTGTGATCATGGCGCCGAAATTGGCCGTTGATAAATTTATTACGGCGTTCATGTTTCTGATTAATTCAACTACAGCTTTATCCGCAATAACTATACCCGTACGAGTACCGGGCAAGCCTACTTTGGAAAGACTCATACAATAGATAATATTTTTATTCCAAACAGGTTTAGTTTCAGTAAAGATAATATTTGGAAACGGTTCCCCGTATGCGTTATCAACAATTAGTGGAATATTATTTGATTCTGCCAGTGATAAAAGTTTAGAAACTTCTTCATCGCTTAATACATTTCCTGTTGGGTTTGTAGGTCTTGATATACAAATCGCCGCTGTATTATCTCTCACACGTAAATTATCAAAATCAACATGATATTTAAAAAAACGATCATCCTGCTTTTTTATTAACGGACGGTAAGAATAGAACATATCATCTGTTAAGCCGACATCGGAATAGCCAATATACTCTGGCGTTAAAGGTAACAATATTTGTTTATGATTACCTTCATCATCTTCACCCGCCAGCATATTAAACAGAAAGAAAAATGCCGATTGACTACCAATGGTTAAAGCGACGTTTTCAGATTCAATACCCCATTCATATTGTTTATTCATCATATCAACAATGGCATTAATGAAATCCTGATTGCCTTGTGGTGATTCATAATTACCCACTGCATGAGCAAATAAAGCGGGATTATCAATAAGACGATGAAGTGAATCGCGAAAGTATTGTTGTACGCCGGGAATATGACTAGGGTTGCCGCCACCTAACATTAATACATCAGAGTTTCCTGACATAGCGGCACCAAGATCATCCATAAGCTGAACGATCCCTGACTCGCTACTAAATCGAGATGCAAATTTTGAGAATTTCATAAACGATCCAAATTAAACGATTCGTCATATTAAATAACGAATACTTTAATTTTATCCATGATGGAAATGTTTATTTTCGTTTTCTACTTTTATTCATTCCCATTTTTTTACCAATGAGAATCAAACGAACAACACGTTCCGCAGCATTTGCTAAATGTGCTTTTGAATTACCAATGGCCTCTTCCAGTGACATATCTCGTGCGCAAGCACTTTCTAAACCATCTATGCCATGTTTAAAAACACCATTCGCATCGTCGGTAATACCGCCACCTATCGCAACCGTTGGTACACGGTTTTTACGTGCCGCTTTAGCAACACCTGAAGGCGTTTTACCAAATGCAGTTTGAAAATCGACGCGTCCTTCACCGGTAATTACCAAATCAGCACCTTTTAAATGTTTATTTAGCTCCGTCGCTTCGATGACAATATCAACACCACTCTTCATACTAGCTTTAGTAAAGGCAACTAAACCTGCACCAAGACCACCGGCAGCACCAGCGCCTTTAAGATTGACGACATTCTTCTTTAAATCTTTTTTAATAATTGCGCCTAGATGTTTCAAATTGGCATCAAGCGTTTTAACCATCGCAGGTGTTGCACCTTTTTGTGGACCAAATACATTTGATGCACCGTTCTTTCCACATAAAGGATTATTAACATCACAAGCAACGATCACTTTTGTTTTTTTAATGAGTGGATTCAAACCTTTCATATCTATGCTGGCTATTTTATTTATCATCCCGCCGGCACCGTATTCAGTAATTTCCTGACCCTGTTTATTCAGGAAACGAACGCCCAATGCTTGCGCCATACCAACTCCACCATCATTTGTCGCAGAACCACCTATACCGAGGATAATTTTTTTAGCGCCACGGTTAACAGCATCCAACATCAATTCACCGGTACCATAAGTTGTCGTATTGAGAGGGTTCTTTTGTCTACCACTAACAAGAGGTAAACCTGATGCTTCAGCCATTTCAATAACCGCCGTTTTACCATCAGCCAATAAACCATAACGTGCAGAAACAGGCTTTCCGGCTGGCCCAGTGACACGTTTACGTAAAAATTTTCCACCCGTTGCATCGACTAATGATTGAACTGTTCCTTCGCCACCATCGGCCATAGGGACCTTGACACAGTTTGCTTTAGGCAAGACACGTCTAACACCCTTTTCCAGTGTTGCTGCAACTTGTAATGAGGTTAAATTTCCCTTAAAGGAATCCGGTGCAAGAATAATTTTCATTAAAAGCGTCCTCCAACGACGGCAATTCTCAAAATTTGATTTTGTTCAATCTGCTTATTAATAATTGAGTTGGCGTAAACTGCTATTTTATCCAGCTCTGGCGCCTCAAACTGGGTAGTTTAAGGCATTTGGACAATATACAAAAACCTTTTCCCTATTTGATAATTATTGGGAATTTTTACTAGATTACTGGGCAAATTTCCGTTTTTTTCGGTAATTTCAGACATAACATAGCCATATTCAAGTAGAGTCATTAAACTATGCGGCCTTGAACTTCACCGTGGTGGGGTCGTCTACATAAGTAGAACAAGAGATAACAATAAAATAACTCGAAATAATCGTTCAACGGAGATCAATCATAATGAATTACCTTAAGCTATGCCTATTGAGCATATCACTAATCCCGGCATTGGTGTTTGCCCATGGTCCAACGCCTCTAAAATTCGATTTGGAAATCGAAGTAAATGCCAGTCCAGATGATGTTTGGTCGGCGGTTAATAACCTCTGTGCTATAAAAGACTGGAATGAGTCTATTACAGAATGTAAATCAACAGGCGAAGGTCTGGGTGCGGTTAGAGACTTTACAATGGATAATGGTGAAGCTTTAAAAGAAGAAGTAACCAAGGTTCAGGCTGATCGAAAAAAGATGCTCACTACTTTAAAAGTAGAGAAAGGCAGAGTAATAAAAGACATACCGATCATGTCAATGGGATCTTTCATATCTGTTGCTGATAATGGATCTGGTGGTTCAAAAGTACAAATTCGTGGTACCGCATACAGTTCATTTGAAGGAAAATCGGCTCCACCAGAACGTTCCGATGCTTTCTGTAAAGCTGCTGTTGAAGCATTACATACAAAAACATTAAATGGCTTAAAAGCATCTTTTGAAAAGTAAATAAGATACTTTGCGAATTAAATTTAAAGCGTTTTTATTTTTCTTAATATTTTGGGTCATGGCAAATCATGCCATGGCTCAAAACCTAGCCTTCATCACAAACCAACTCGCAGATACAGTATCTGTTATTGATACTGAAAAAAAATCAGTTATAAAAACAATTAAAGTAGGTATTAAACCTGCTGGCGTTGTCGTAAGTCATGACAACAAGACTGTCTATATATCGAATCCCGGAAATCAGGAAATAAGCGTTATCGATACTGATTCACTTGAAGTTATCAATTCAATAAAGATCGGGCAATCTCCCCTTGCTATAACCATCAGTCGTGATGATAAAAAATTATTCGTTGCTGATTGGTATGCGGATAGTGTTTTATCTATAAACACCGAAACGCTCGAAATTGAAAAGCAATATCAAGTAGGCAACGCACCTTCAGGAATTGCAATATCGAGTGACAATAAAGTGTTATTTGTCACTAATAAAGAAGATAACTCTTTAATGTTTATCGATATTGATTCCGGGGAAATTCAATCAGAAATCAAAGTCGGTACTGCGCCTTTCGGAATAACCATTGACTACGATAAACAACTTCTTTACGTGGTTAACGTACAATCAGAAGATGTCAGCGTCGTTGATATAAAAACCGCAAAAGTGATTAACTCCTTCCCCGTTGATACTTTCCCTTATATCGTTGCAATTGATAAAACTAATAATCACCTATTCGTGACAAATAAAAGAGACAGTTCCGTTTCAGTTGTAGATAGAACAACATACAAAGATATAAGAAAAATCTATGTTGGAGAAATGCCAGAGGGTATAAATATGCATCCGGATGGCAAAAGTGTTTACGTTGCAAACTGGTTTGATGGCACAGTATCAGTCATTGATACAAATACATTAGACGTTACTGAAACCATTGAAACGGGAGATGGTTCTAGAGCCTATGGCCAGTTTATAATAGAACGATAATCATCACTCTGATAAAACTCTTACTATAGATAGTTGCAGAACTTGCGGCACTTTCATTTCAAAACAATATAATGGCAAACGAATTAATTAAAGCAAAATCCCTAGTATCGTTAAAAGATAAGGATAATATAAATGAAACGCTTTTTGCACGTATTGCAAAAGATTTAAAGCGTCAAGGTTACAGTATTCGACCAACGTCATTACCCGAGGAATTAACGACCTCGTTG
>JBFIIJ010000231.1:0-4599 GCA_041601315.1 Gammaproteobacteria bacterium | reverse complement strand
TGATGCTGGTGTGACAATTATAAATACTGGCATAGGTTGGCATGAGGCCAGGGTGCCAACAATTGCAACTATGGTGCCGCGTGCAGCATTTAGTTGGGTGACAAAAAAGTTTAAGCAATCTTTGGATAAACCAATTCCTTTAGTGGCGGTTAATCGGATTAATACACCCGAAGTTGCCGAAACTATCCTTAGTGAAGGTGATGCCGATCTGGTATCCATGGCGAGGCCATTACTGGCAGATCCAGAATTTATAAATAAGGCTGCAAGTGATCGGGCTGATGAAATCAATACTTGCATCGCCTGTAACCAGGCCTGTCTCGATCATGTCTTTGCACAAAAACTGAGTACCTGTTTAGTTAACCCAAGGGCATGCCATGAAACAGAATTAAATTACACGATAACAACATCACCAAAACGCATTGCTGTTGTTGGTGCTGGTCCGGCGGGACTTGCCTTTGCTACAGTTGCTCGTCAACGTGGTCATCAGGTCACATTATATGAAGCTGCTGCCGAGATCGGCGGTCAATTTAATCTCGCCAAGCGTATACCAGGCAAAGAAGAATTTTATGAAACCTTACGTTATTACAGTAAACAACTTACGCTACTCAATGTTGATGTCCGATTGAATATACAAGTCGATGTAAGTTTATTAAAACAGGATAATTATGATTTGGTTGTGTTGGCGACTGGCGTTACTCCCCGTATTCCGGACATCAACGGTCTTGATCACGCCAAGGTCTTGACCTATCTAGATGTATTAAAATATCAAAAACCAGTAGGTCAATCTGTCGCCATCCTTGGTGCCGGTGGTATTGGTTTTGATGTGGCTGAATTTTTATGTGCGAATAGTTATGCTGAGGTGGAAGATAAAGCTGCCTGGCTCAGGTATTGGGGTGTGGATCAAAGCTATCAATCTGGAGGTGGTTTATTGAAAACACCTAATGAGGTCACAGCATCTAGAGACATAACCCTGTTTCAGCGAAGCACCAGTAAATTAGGTGCTAACTTGGGAAAGTCCACGGGCTGGATCCATCGTACCAGTTTAAAACGTCATGGAGTCAAGATGATCAACGGTGTTAGTTATCAACGCATTGACGATGATGGTCTACACGTCCTTATCAAAGGCAAACCACAATGTTATTTCGTAGATAATATCGTTCTCTGCACAGGTCAGGAACCAAATCGGAATTTACAACAAGACTTAATCGATATGGGAATAAAGGTTGAGTTAATAGGAGGCGCTGATATTGCTGTAGAATTGGATGCCAAGCGTGCGATTAATCAAGGGTCGCGCCTGGCTGCTGAGATCTAAGATGGCTCTTTTGAAATTATAATTTCGCAGACTTAATAATCTACTTTTAGGTACGATAATAATTTAATACGAGCACAAATATCACCTTCTTCATCTACTGCTTCTACCGTATGCCATTCCTTAAACCTACCAGACTCCTTGATTGCAATCTCGGCGTTATCTATATCTTCATCGCTTAAACGATATTTATAGAGTAAATCGCTATGGGCAGGTTTAAGATAATCAATCTCTGCCTGCTTGAGCCAGGCTTGACTCTGGATATGGCGGTTCGACAATGCGGCACGATACATTACTGGATAGTAAGCATCAGCTGCCATAAAGATCGAACCGCCAAAGGTACTGCCGTTAAAATTCCGATTCATTAATGAAAAACGTAAAATCACATCAACCTCTTTAAAATCATCACTAACGTGAATCACCTTGGTTCGATTAATAAACAATGGTGGATAGAAATTAAAGATAGTCTTGAAGCGAAAAGGAGTTATGCGGCTCATAATCAATCAACACAATAGCTGTTAATAGGATATTGCTGAATGTACAAGTTTTATTATCTCGTCGGCATGCCCATCAATATTCGTATCATCATTTTTATATTTCCAATGTTTTAAATAGCGTTCCTGGATCATGGCTAGTGCCATGGTTGCAATAAAATGGTTGTTGATAGATTTTTTTCCTGGACTTATTTTACTTACCAGCATTTCAATTTTTCCAACCATATTCAATTCAATGTTCTTTGAATCCTGTTGATGCTTTTTGGGCAAACTGCGTGTTTCAAAATAGAGGAAATAAAACCAGGGGTGCAAAATATCAGTGGAATACATGCTATGACGAATAATATCATCCAGCGCCTGTTGCGGATCGTCCAGCTCAAGTGCAGATTCAATAATCTCGGAGAAAACAAGCTGTACCAGGTCTTTGATGAAAATAGCAAGGATATCCTTGGATTCGATACAAGAATAAATTCCACCCATACTTAATCCTGTTTCTCGGCAGAGGTCTCGCAAGGACATTTCATGGAAGCCGATTCTGGATGAAATTTTGAAGGTAGCCTTGAAAATTTTCTCCAGATTATTGACTGCAAATTTCTGCTTTTTGGTTTTGATACAGTCTTTATGTCTTTCAAACACCGTTGTATAAACTGATTTACCCTTGTAGGCAAAATTTGACTTAAATTGGTCGTAATTCATGGATTACAAGCTATTCTTTTTAAAAGCATTTCTTTCGAGGACTATATTTTATTAATAAGTTCTGGACAGCTTAACACATATTAGACTAATATCTCAATTTATAAAAACGAGCGCTCGCTCTTATAGAAGAGGCAAGAAAGACTGTAATGACGCTACTAATTACATTGATTATCATTGCTGCATTAGCTGTTTTGGTACTAAAACAGACAGGTTTACAGACGTTTACTATAGGTAGCGTAATTTCATTCGTTGTCTCATTAGTAGCCTCACTTAATCCTGTTTTCATTATTTTTCTTGGCATGCTGGCATTAATAAGTGCTTTATCAAATTTGAAGTCACTTCGCCAAAGCAAAATATCGAAACCTTTCTTTAGCATGTTTAAAAAAATGTTACCGCCACTTTCAGAGACAGAAAAAGAGGCAATTGATGCCGGTACGGTCTGGTGGGATGGAGAGTTATTTAGTGGAGATCCAGACTGGAGTAGTCTGATCAGTATTGAAAAGCCGGAGTTAAGCAAGGATGAAAAAGATTTTATCGACGGACCGGTAACTGAGTTATGTCGTATGGCAGATGCATGGAAGGTCAACCATGATTGGAATGTGATCCCGGATCATATAATTCAATATGTTCGAGATAATGGCTTCCTCAGCATGATTATTCCGAAACAGTATGGTGGCTTGGCATTATCCGCAGTCGCCCAATCAGAAGTGCTAATTAAACTATCTAATACCGGCGCTGCCATCACATATCTTGTTGCAGTACCTAACTCATTAGGCCCTGGTGAGTTATTAATTAAATACGGTACAGAAGAACAAAAAGATTTTTATCTTCCTAGATTATCCTCAGGAAAGGAGATTCCCTGTTTTGCTTTAACTGCTCCTTTGGCGGGTTCCGATGCGACATCTATCCCCGATACTGGTGTGGTCTGTAAGGGAATGTGGGAAGGTAAAGAAATTATCGGGATGAAATTAAATTTCAATAAACGTTATATCACCTTGGCACCTATAGCTACTTTAGTGGGGTTGGCGTTTAAATTACAAGACCCTGATCATCTCATTGGTGATGTAGATGACTATGGCATTACTTGTGCGTTGCTACCTCGCGATACCGACGGCATGAAAATCGGTCGGCGCCATCTGCCGATTGGCGATGCCTTTTTAAATGGGCCTATAGAAGGTGAAGATATCTTTGTGCCCCTTGATTATATTATCGGTGGTACTGAGATGGCTGGTAAAGGTTGGCGCATGTTGGTGAATTGTCTCTCCGTTGGTCGCTGTATTACTTTACCTACTGGCGGTGCTGCCTTTGCCAAACGCGCTATCTTGGGTACTTCGGCATATACCAGTCTGCGTAAACAATTTGGTGTGCAACTGAAAAACTTTGAAGGGATACAAAAACCATTAGCGCGTATGGCCGGCTTGGGTTATATCGTTAATGCTGCACGTATCCATACTATTCAATCTGTAGATAATGGTGAAAAACCCGCGGTGCCTTCAGCCATTATTAAATACCACTGTACAGAGATGGGGCGTCAATGTGCTATCGACGCCATGGATATTCACGGTGGTAAGGCTGTGATGAAAGGACCAAAAAATTATGTTGCTGCCGGTTATGAATCCGTACCAGTCGCGATTACTGTTGAAGGGGCAAATATTCTGACTCGAAATTTAATGATCTTTGGTCAGGGTGCCACACGTAGTCACCCTTATGTTTTAAAAGAAATGGAGCTTGCACAACAGGAAAGTAGTGATGAAGTTATTGCCGAATTTGATGACGTCTTGTTTAAGCATATTGGTTACAGTATTACCAATGCAGTACGCTCTTTGTCTTTTGCATTAACCGGTTCACACATTGCCAGTAATCCTGGCAATCAAAAACTTGCCTCTTATTATGCACACTTAACTCGTTTCAGTGCGGCCTTTGCCTTGATTGCTGATGTCTCAATGCTTTCATTGCAGTCCAGGTTAAAAATTATGGAAATGTTATCAGCGCGTATGGGTGATCTACTGAGTAACTTATATCTTGCCAGTATGGTAATCAAACATTACGAAAACGAGGGTTGTCCGAAAGAAGATTTTCCTATCGTACAATGGGCTTTGG
>JBFIIJ010000230.1:0-4614 GCA_041601315.1 Gammaproteobacteria bacterium | reverse complement strand
TTTCCAGGATGCTAAAAATAGTTTTACAAACGTAAAAAGTTATCAATAGATAAAAGGATGTGAAAATGACTAAATCTAATATTACTGGACCTTTTTATACAGATTACAAAACTGAAAATTCATCATTTAGTAATGACACATTTACATGTGCTGAAGAAACGATATCAGATTTATTGAATACCGCCACAACATCTGAACATCCTGGCATGTTGCTTGGGAAAGTTCAAAGTGGGAAAACCCGCACTTTTATTAGTATATTAGCACTCGCATTCGATAACGGTTTTGATATTGCAATTGTCTTTAGTAAAAATTCTCGAGCATTAATTGAACAAACAGCTAAACGATTAAATAGTGAGTTTTCCATGTTTGTTGATGATGGGGAACTAGAAATATACGATATCATGCATGCTCCAAGTTCATTTGGAGTATTTGAGTTAGAGTCAAAATTAATTATTGTATCAAAAAAGCAAAAGGACAATCTGAAGCGATTAATCAAACTTTTCAAAAACAATCCTTTAATGAGTGAGAAAAGAGTAGTCATAATTGATGATGAAGCTGACAATGCTTCGATAGGTTACTCAAAAAAAGCAGGGTTGGTAGAAGCAAATACTATTGCAAAACAGATAAGCGAGTTTCGTGGTGTGATTAATAGTTCATCTTTTTTACAAGTTACAGCAACTCCATATTCTCTATATCTTCAACCAACGGAGATTGAAGTTGCAAACGTTTTAGAGTTCAAGCCAACACGGCCGGCTTTCACAAAACTAGTTCCTGTTCCTGCTGAATATGTTGGTGGTGAGACATATTTTGGAGAAGATTCTCGTAGTGAAGAAGATACACTGGAAGGTTTAATCCATCATACAGTCGAACATCAGGAGTTTGATCGTTTAAAAAAACCAGATGCACGATCATTCAAATTGGAAGATGTGTTGACCTCAGCTAAAATCAGTGGATATCGAACAGCAATTGTAAATTTCATCGTAGGTGGTTGCATACAACGTATTAATGGTATTAACGCAGGTCATAAACCAAAAAAATTAAGGTACTCTTTTTTACTTCATTCTGAAGCTGGAAAAATTTCACATAATTGGCAGGGAACAATAACTGAAACAATTGTTAATAATCTTAAAGTCGCAGTAGAAAATAAGGATCCAATTTTTAAGGAGCTTATAACCAGGGCATATGAAGATTTAGTAAGATCTCTTAATTTAGCAGGGCATCCAATACCATCACCAAGTAAAGTTGAAACTCTTGTTATTGAAGCATTGACTAAAGATCACATAACTATCGTGAAAGTTAACTCTGATGACGATGTAGCTGCTATGTTAGATAATTCAGGTCAGCTTAAGTTGCGAAGCCCTCTAAATATATTTCTCGGAGGCCAAGTACTTGATCGAGGAGTTACACTGGCAAACTTAATTGGATTTTATTACGGACGCCGTCCAAATAAGTTTCAGCAGGATACGGTTCTACAACATTCTCGAATGTATGGTTATCGTCGAGCTGATTTACCTGTGACTCGTTTTTATACGTCCAGAGTTATTCGTTATGCGATGTCTCAGATGGAAGATTTCGATGTGTCATTGCGTTCAGCAATTGAAGCAGGTGGTGATCGTGCGGTTCAATTTATACGTAAAGCTGCTAATGGCTCGATTGTGCCATGTAGTCCAAATAAAATTCTAGTTGCGGCAAGTCAGACTCTTCGTCCATATAAGCGAATTCTACCTATAGGCTTCCAGACTGGATACCGAACAGGTGCTAATGGAATTGGCAAGATTATCGAAACAATCGATGCCAAAGTTGATGAGCTCTGTAAATTTGATTCCAAGATGCCAGTACTTGTGTCTCTTTCAACAGCTATCGATTTGCTCAATACAATTGAACCGACATTGAATTTTCCTGAAGATGATGCACCCCCTTTTGATTGGGATGGGGCACGAGCTGCACTTACTCATTTATGTCAACAACATAGTGATCCCAATGAACGCGGTAAAGTTTGGCTATGGGCAGCTACTGGTCGTAATTCGTCTCGATTAGCTAGTGAAAGTTCACATGCTACTTATATTGAAACTCCAGATTCAGAAAAAACTGAAGGTCAACTTGCGAAAGCTTATGCTATTGAATATCCAATAATGTTTCTCTTGAGACAGGAAGGTAAAGAAGAAAAAGGTTGGCGTGATACCCCATTCTATTGGCCGGTAATTAGGGCTCAAAAAAATACTCCGACAACAATATATACCTCTGAAACAATAGGGTAGAGTTCACTATGGCTAAAAAGAAAAAAAAGGTTGACGATAAACAGCAGGTTTTTGATGAAGACTTTACTTTAGAGTCAGTTTTTCAGGCTGTTGATGAAGAAATGGCTAAAAAGAAGAAACGAACAACTAAGAAAAAAGCATCTCGAAAATCATCTAAGAAAGATGATTCAGAAATTCTAAGTTATCGTCATCAGGATAAACGTAAGAATAATCCTGAGGTGGGTATGGTGAAGCCGGAGAATGATCCGGATGAGCCTAGGGCTATATGGAAGTATGATCCACATATTGATCCGGAACTTCAATTCGACATCGGTCGTTCACAGATTGAAAAACTGATTGATGATGCATTGGAAAGTGGTGATGACGAGACAATGCGCTCCGCATTACAGGAGTTAAAACGTTTACAACAGCCTTATTTAAATTGGGCAGGTAAAGCTGAAAGAACCAGTTTTGAATTTGATACTGTTTCACTACACGTACATGAACGTATAGATCCAGCTAGTATCTTGGCTGCTGTACGTAAAAAGATGAATGAAGGTAAGAGTAAAGGTGAGGAAAAAGCTACTCAGCCTGATCTATTTGCAGCTCCTTTTGAAAACCTTCCTCTTCGAGATGCTATCGACTTTTATAAACACGAACGCGGATGGGCCAATCGATTGATTGCTGGCGATTCACTATTAGTGATGAATTCGTTGTTACAGAAGGAGAGCATGGCTGGACAAGTACAGATGATCTATATCGATCCACCTTATGGAATTAAATATGGGTCAAACTTCCAGCCATTTGTTAATAAACGTGATGTAAAGGATCGTAAAGATGAAGATTTAACTCAGGAACCGGAAATGATTAAGGCATTTCGCGATACGTGGGAGTTAGGTATTCATTCTTATCTTACCTATTTACGTGATCGTTTAATGCTAGCAAAAGAACTATTAAAAGAAGAAGGGTCTGTCTTTGTTCAAATTTCAGATGAAAATTTACATTATGTGCGAGAAATATGTGATGAAATTTTTGGTAATCAGAATTTTCTTGGTCAAATTGCTTTTGTTAAAACTGCTGCATTAATTGGTAATAGATTGTCTAGTAATTATGACTATCTAATTTGGTATGGAAAGAACTCCCATAAAACTACATATAATCAACTCTTTTTACCCAAAAAGGAGCGTACAGAATTAGGTACTTTTTCATGGTTAAGAAAAACTAATGGAGAGTTGGTTAAGCTATCTCGAGCGCAGATGAAGGGAGAAAAAGACCTTCCTATTGGAAGCCGTTTTAGGGCCAGTGATGTTTCTGGACAAGGTGAATCTTCTTCTCCTGACCTTCCTATAGAGTATTGTGGTCGATCTTTTTTACCAAGCACTGGAAGACACTGGTCATCAAATCCTGATGGAATGAATAGACTCATTTATTCTGGTCGGATTATGCAAAATGGTAAAAATTTAGCTTATGTACGTTTTCAAGAAGACTATCCTGTTATGCCAATTGTAAATGTTTGGGATGACACAATCATTGGCACTTTTACAGATAAGTTATATGTTGTTCAGACTGGAGAATTGGCTGTTGAGCGTTGTCTGCTTATGTCTACTAATCCAGGTGACCTAGTATTAGACCCAACATGTGGTTCTGGAACTACTGCTTTTGTTTCCGAAAAATGGGGTCGTCGTTGGATTACCTGTGATACTTCACGTGTGTCGGTAACGCTGGCTAAACAACGTTTGATGACTGCAAGTTATGATTATTATGATCTTAAATACCCTCATGAAGGATTAAAGAGTGGATTTATATACAATACTGTCCCGCATGTGACACTTAAATCGATAGCTAATAATCAAGATATTGATGAAATATATGAACGTATGCACCCTACTATTGATGTTGCATTGAATGAGTTGAATCAGATAACAAAACTAAAGCTCAATGAATGGGAAGTTCCTTTTGATTTTCCTGAAAATTGGTCGAAAGACACGAAAAAGGCTTTTGATGTTTTTCATACAGCGCGACAGGCGATGCAGAATAAAATGGACGAGTCTATTGCTGTTAACGGTGATCAGGAGATACTTTATGATCAACCACAAGTATCAAAAGACAAACTACGTATAACAGGTCCGTTTACAGTTGAAGCTGTTCCTGCGCCAACAGTTTTATCTTTAGATGATGCAAATAAACCGCAGGATGCAGATGTTGCCATCGCACGTTCTGGTGAATCGCTACGACAGCATGAGTGGCGGGATGAATTATTACGATCAGGTGTTCGAGGGAAGAGTGGTCAGCAGTTTACTTTTTCAGAGTTAGAAACATTTCCGGAACTTCCACATCTACACGCTACTGGACATCTGGATACAGGTGAACGTGTCGT
>JBFIIJ010000229.1:0-4623 GCA_041601315.1 Gammaproteobacteria bacterium | reverse complement strand
GCAACTCCGTATACAGTAGCTACAAATGCAACTGCTATGCCACTTCCCAACTTGGTTGGATCAGCCAGATTTCCCATAACATGAATTAGTCCCAAGACCGCGCCTATAATGCCTATGGTGGGTGAATAAGCGCCCATCGCTTCAAATACTTTAGCTGCCTGCAAGTCGATTCTTTCCTTGCTAATCAGATCAATTTCCATATTGCTTCTAATTGCTTCCGGTTCATTGCCGTCAACTAACATTTGCATGCCTCTACGGATAAACGGATCAGGTTCATCATTAATCATATTTTCCAGACCTAATAATCCATTACGACGAGAAACGTCACTCCAATGAACAATGCGTTCAATTGATTCATCAAGTGCTAAATTAGGTGGATTAAATACCCATTTGGATAATTTCATTGCCCGTAAAAATACGGGTAAAGGTGATTGCAACATGATCGCGCCAAGTGAACCACCAAGTACGATAATTAATGCAGGGCCATTTAAAAGAGTAGCAACATGTCCGCCATCAAGATATTGACCTAATAGTATTGCTCCGACACCAACGATGATCCCGATAATACTTAATATATCCATTAGCCATCACTAATGTCGCGCAAGAGACATTCCTATCTCATCAACAGACATTACTTTGTCGACTAAATTTTCTTTTACTACTGCCATCGGCATACCATAGACAACACATGAGGCTTCATCCTGAGCCCAGACGGTGGCACCTTTTTCACGTAACAATCTTGTACCAACACAACCGTCGCTTCCCATCCCGGTCATAACAATAGCTAACACTCTGCCACGATAAGCTTCCGCAATAGAATTAAAGGTAAAATCAACACTGGGTTTATAGGTTGAAGAAGCAGGTCCATCTTCAATACTGATAGTATTACCTCGACCATTTTTCTTCAGACACATCTGTCTTCCGCCTGGGGCGATGTAAGCCGTGCCCGGTTGCAGCACGTCTCCCTCTTGAGCCTCTTTGACAGTAATCGCACAAAGTTTATTTAAACGTTCGGCAAATGCTCCGGTGAAACTACCAGGCATGTGTTGAATTAATAAAATAGGCAGTGAGTAATTCGCTGGTAATGTTTTTAATACTTTTTCAACCGCAACTGGACCGCCTGTGGAAGCACCAATAACGGCTAATTGATAACCTTTCGAACTAGTTGCCGATAATGCTCTTAACGCTGGCGGTATTTTTATGATTGATTCACTAGTAGTCGTTGCTGGCTTTTTAGCTAACGACTTCACACGTTCACATAAGGTTTTTATTGCGTCCGATTTTTCAGTCGCTATATCTTCAAATTTCTTTGGTAAAAAATCTGATGCTCCCGCATCCAGTGCTTCAAATGTTGCTTTTGCACCATCATGCGTTAATGAAGAGAACATTAAAATTGGAGTAGATTTTGTTTCGCGAATTTTTTTTACAGCACTGATGCCATCGAGCCGAGGCATTTCAATATCCATCGTAATAACATCTGGATTCAACTGAATTGCTTTTTCGACAGCGTCTAATCCATCTACAGCTTGGCCGATGACTTCTATACTTGAATCAGAAGAAAGAAACTCGGTGATCCGACGACGAAAAAAACTGGAGTCATCCACAACAAGTACTTTAATCATAGTAAATCACCATCTTCCATATACCCTTTCGGATTAACGTCCGTTTCGTTTTTTGTAATTCTAAAAGCCACTAACACCCGACTGAATAAGACCAGGCAGATCAATAATAAGAGCAATATTTCCGTTTCCTGTAATCGTTGCACCCGCAAGTCCGGTAGTTCCTTGTAACAAAGCACCTAATGGTTTTATAACCACTTCTTCGCGTCCAACTAACTTATCGACCAATAACCCAACATGGTTTGTACCAATCGTGACAATCACAACATGCGCAGATCTACCTTCATAATTTCCCATATGACCTGTTAAGCAATTACTTAAATAAACCAGGGGAACCGGCTTACCTCTGACAATGATGACTTTGTTACCATTAACTTCGTTAACGTTTTCCATGTCGAGTTCAAGAATCTCACTCACATTCACTAAAGGTAAAGCAAAGGTTTGTTCCTTCGCTCCCAGTTTCACCATTAAAGTCGGCATAATTGCCAAAGTTAATGGCACTTTAATTAACATTGTTGTGCCTTTACCGGGAACCGAATCAATCTCTATCATGCCATTCAATTGATTAATGCGTGTTTTAACAACATCCATACCAACACCGCGACCAGATATATCTGAAATTTCTTTTTTGATAGAAAAACCCGGTAAAAAGATCAGATTGTAAACTTCCTTATCATCCAATCTTGAAATTGAATCTTCATCCATTAATCCTTTTTCAATGACATTCTTACGAAGTCCATCTGCATCAATGCCTGCGCCATCATCAGAGATAGTTAATAAAATATGTTCACCTTCCTGCTTCGCCGCTAAAGTAACCGTACCCTGTCTCGGTTTACCTGCTGCTTCACGAACGTCTGGCATTTCTACCCCGTGATCAACTGAGTTGCGTACTAAATGGACTAGTGGATCGGCTAAGGCTTCTACCAGATTTTTATCAAGGTCAGTCTCTTCGCCAACCATGACCAAGACCACATCTTTCTTTAAGCTACGTGCTAAATCACGAACAACACGTGGGAAACGACCAAATACTTTTTTGATCGGTTGCATTCGTGTTTTCATTACTGAAGATTGTAAATCAGCTGTAACAACATCGAGGTTACTCACTGTTTTACTCATGTCATCGTGACCAATTTCAGCTTCAAGCGTCACTAGACGATTACGCACAAGAACAAGTTCACCTACCATATTCATAATTTTATCGAGCGTACTTGTTTCAACACGTACAGTCGTTTCTGCTTTTGGTGCTTGTTTTGCACCAGCTGCGGCGGCAGGTTTGTCCGTTGGTTTATCAACGACAGTCAGCGCTACTTTTTGTTCTGCTTCTGCCTTTATTTCTGGCTGTGGTTCTGGTTCTGGTCTTTGTTCTACTACAACATGTGTATCATTTTTTTCAGTTGAACTTATTGCAGACTCCTCTTTAAAAGCACCTTGCTTGTTTGCTTGTAAATCATCAAGCAATGCTTCAAATTCATCGTCTGTTATTTCATCAGAATTTGCTGCAGGTGTTGTTTCTGATTCCTGTTCTACATCAGCAATCGAGTCGGAACTTGCAGCCGGAACGCCTCCATGTGCTCCCTTACCGTGTAATTGATCTAATAAATTTTCAAATTCATCGTCTGTTATTTCATCAATTGAACCTGATGATGTTTCTGTTTCTTCAACCATTTCAGATGCAGCAGTTACTTCACTAACATCAGCTTCTGCTTGCACTGTCTCTTCAACTATTTCTGCTGACACTTCTTCTGCAACATTACTTTCTGCAGGAGCAGCTTCTGATTCAGGAACAGAAAATATTTTCAAACGTTCTATTAATTCGTTTTCGGCAGGAGTTGGATCTTGCGCTTCATTGATTTCCTGAAACATGGTATTAACAACATCAAGCACAGCGAGCATCACATCCATTAACTCGGCATTAACTGAACGTTTTCCCTGACGTAACAAATCAAAAACATTTTCAGCAGTATGACAAACATCAACCAACGCATTGATTGCCAGAAAACCTGCGCCGCCTTTAATCGTATGGAAACTTCTGAAAACAGCGTTAAGTAAATCGTTATCTTCAGGATTTGATTCAAGTTCGACTAATTGTTCGTTTAATAACTCAAGAATTTCTCCTGCTTCGAGAAGAAAGTCCTGCATTATTTCGTCATTTAAATCTATCGCCATTTACCTAGTCCCTAAATTTCACACTAATACGAATCATAAATTAGAAGCCAAGACTCGATAACAGGTCATCAACATCATCCTGACCTGACATTACATCAGGATTATCTTCCTGATTTACTTGTGGACCTTCAGCAACAATATTTTTTTCTGGCTTCTTTTTTGTTGCTGTACCAGAATTTCTAATAACCGTAACCAGACCTTCTTCCATTTCCTGCACTAACTCGATCACTTGTCGAATAATTTGTCCGGTAATATCCTGAAAGTCCTGCGCCATCATTACATCTGAAAGACCTTTGTTAAGTTCTTTCGCATCTGCTTCAACAGCTTCTAAAAAAACTTCAATGCGTTTACTCATTTGTCTGAATTCTTCTACATCCATCTCTCTACGAGTGAACTTCGCCCAATCTTCTCGCATCTTACTACCGTTCTCCTGCAGATCATTTGCAATCGGGAGTGCATCTTCAACTGCATTTAAAGTACGGTGTGCTGACTCTTCCGTTTTTTCGATAACGTAATTTAATCTTTCTCTTGCATTGGGAATACGGTTTTCAGCCAGATCAGGAAAACGATCATCAATACCAAAAATGGCAAGTGAATCATGTAACTGTCGCGTTAATTTACCAACCTCTTGAAACAGTATTGATTCCTGTTGATTGGCAAGATTGTTAATTATTTGTTCAACATCTGCCGTATTTCCCAGTTCAAGATTAGTGACCAATGATTTTGCTAAAGAAAGTCGCACATCAACGGGTGATTGTAATTCTGCTACTGCTGCATCAGTACTCATTAACATTCTCCCTTAAGCGGCTTCAATGCGTTCAAATATTTTATCTATTTT